>JBDHXE010000021.1:0-20837 GCA_039810525.1 Chlorobiota bacterium
CCAATAATTTTAAATAAAAACCTTATCTTTTGTGCTAAATATTATATTTTATGTTTTATCTTTTATGGAAATATTATGATTAGGATTGTTTTATTATGTATTTTAATAACAAGTGCAAATTTTACTTTTGCCCAGAGTGGTTGGAAACATTTCCCCCCAAAAATTAATTTCCAACCTGGAAATTATTATTCATTAGTTAATATTACAGATATTGTGCAAGATAATGGGAATATGTATTTTGGTTGTTGGACTAGTGGTATTGATATTTTAAAACAAGATACTTTATGGGAGCGAATTGATCATAGGAATACTCCACTACCAATATTTAATGATTGGATTAACAATATGACTGTTAAGAATGATATTATTTATGCTGCAACTCGTGTGGGACTACTAATAGTATCTAAAACTGACACAATTTTATTTGACACCAATAATTCTCAAATTACTAACTCCTATGTTAATTACATATCTTTAGACAGTACTGGTAATTTATGGTTCTCTTCTAAATCTTGGTTAGAATTATCAAAGTATGATGGTGAGAATTTTATAAATTATCCAATACCTAGTACAAATTTAGTTGTAAACAAGTCATTAATAACTGATAAACATAATAATATTTGGTATGCTACTATAAGAGGAATTGTTAGATTTGATGGTAATAACTTTATTTATTGGGATTCTACAAATTCTCCAATACTTAATAAGGAAGCAGTCGATTATCTATATTATGATAGTAATAAAGACGTTTTTTATGTTGCTCTCTCAGAATATAATGCTATTGCAGATGAGGTAAAACCTAATTCTAGATTGTTTAAAATTAGCAATGATATTTGGGAAGAAATTAATTTAGAAAGTATGCCTTTTAGTTCTTCTAATGTTCAATTTGACAAATTTACAATTGATAAAGATGGCAATATATATTTTTTATTTAGGGTACTTGATGATATCTATTATTATCCTACTAATAACTTTATGGTTATGAAATCAAATGGAGAATGGAAGGTTATAAATATACCAGTAATGGAAGTTATTGGAATTGATTTTGTTCCGATTAAAACTTTATTTATAGATGAAATAAAACAATTTATATGGGTTGGAACAACTCAAAATGGTGTTATAAGAGTAAATTTAGATATATTAAATTCTGTAGATGCAGAGATTACTAATTTACCAAAACTATGGATACGTTCAATTTCACCAAATCCAATTTCATTATATTCAAAACTTGAATTTTTCAGTGAACCAAATTATTCAAGCGAACTTTCAATAAAAATATATGATTTATTAGGGAACGTAATAAAAGATATTACAAATGATTTGAATTACAATCCAAGTACAGCAACAGGCATAGTTAATTTTAATATGGAATCAATATTTCCGGGAATGTATTATCTAAATATAAGGAATTCGGCCCAAAGCAGAACAATGCCTATATGTAAGTTTTAATGAGACGGTCTCATTTTAGTCAAAATAAGAAATTGATTTTTACTTATTTCTCAGATATCCTACGCTTTGGTGTAGTAGGATATCTTTTTAATATGTATTGGTATTAAGAAATTGTTTAAATTCGTTTCGTAATATTTATATGAAAAAAATTATATGTATAGTAACATATATCATGGATTAAGCAATGTATTTCAGACGGCTGTATAATAGTTGTTATTACAGATCAATTAATAAATGAAATTAAGTTTGTAACAAATCGTGAAAAAGTAAAAAAATAGAGGCTAACATATTTGGTAGCCTCTTTATAATTAAATCATTATACATTTTGGGGTTTTACACCCAGCCTCTCATTTTGCTTGCTTCAGCAACTCTTGATACCGAAATCAAATATGCTGCGTCTCTCATATATACATTTCTTGATTTTGCTAAATTAGAAACAGCATGATAAGCCGCAGTCATTTTGGCATCTAATTTTTCAAATACTTCTTCTTTTGTCCAGAAATAATTCATATTACATTGCACCTGTTCAAAATAAGAGCAAGTTACACCGCCCGCATTTGCTAAGAAATCTGGAATTACCCATATACCTTTCTCTTTGATTACTGCATCAGCTTCAGGAGTAGTTGGCCCATTAGCACCTTCTGCTAAAACTTTAACAGATGGTTTAATCATATTAACAGTATCACCATTAATTTGATTTTCCAAAGCAGCAGGAACTAATATATCTACCTCTTGCTCTAACCAAGCATTTCCTGGTAATATTTCATATCCCAAATCTTTAGCTTTTTCTTCATCAATTTCACCAAATTTGTTAGTGATTGATAACAATTCTTTCAAATCAATACCACTATTTCTCTTATATGTGAAAGCTTGTTTTTTAGAATTATCCCAACTTGATACAGCTATTGCAGTACCACCATATTCTAAGTATTTCTCAATAGCAAACTGAGCTACATTGCCAAATCCTTGGAACGATGCTTTTGTCTTTTTAATATCTATATTTAATTCTTTTAAAGCTTCTCTTAAAGTGAAAATTACACCATATCCAGTAGCTTCTTTTCTACCCAATGAACCACCCATACCAAGTGGTTTACCAGTAATGAAGCCCGGACTTTTATATCCAGTAATCTTTTCATACTCATCAAGCATCCAAAGCATATGCTGACCATTAGTCATTACATCTGGTGCAGGAACATCTTGCAATGGACCTACCAATCTCACTACTTGACGCACCCAGCCCCTACAGATAGCTTCTTGCTCTCTCAGTGATAAATTACGAGGGTCGCATATCACTCCGCCTTTACCACCACCTAATGGTATATCTACTACTGCAGTTTTCCAAGTCATCCACATAGACAAAGCTCTTACTGTATCTACAGTTTCTTGTGGATGGAAACGAATACCACCTTTCATTGGTCCGCGTGCATCATTGTGCTGACAGCGGTAACCTCTGAATACTCTATAAGTGCCATCATCCATTCTGATTGGAATATTAAAGTGAATTTCTCTATCCACATTTCTTAATAAATCTCGAGTTGCTTGGTCTAACTCTAATTGCTCGGCTATTGCATCAAATTGCTGTTGTGCCATATTGAAGGGATTGAATGAACCTTCTGACATAATAATCCTCTATTTAAAAAGTTGTGTAATATCTGGGAACTTGTTTATAATCCCCTTCTGAAAATGTAAATTAATAAAAAGTAAAAGTAACAAATTTTAGTATAAGAAAAAATTATATAAATATATTATACCAAATTCATTATATTATATAATAATTAACGTATTTTTTATATTTAAATTTCAATAAAAAAATACTGATAAATCTAAATTAACTTAATTATTATAGGATAAAATTATGAAAAACCTATTTGAAACTACGGAATATACTAATATAGAAAAAAATGAGATGATTATCTTATACCAATTAGATAAATATATCAATGATAATGATAATTTAAGTGTATTTATATCCAAAATTATTAAATCATTTCCAAATATATGTGATAACGAAAATGCTTTCTATATCAAATTTCAACTCTTTGACAAAGAGTATTCAAGTGCTGGCATTGATTATAATGCGCTCACTCAAATATTCTACAGAGATTTGGAGTTTAATGAAGAGTACTTTGGCTATATGGAAGTATTTTCAATTAACATTAATCAATACAATTTAGACGATGAATACAAAGCAATTCTAAACAAAGTAGCCGAAAAACTCAATCATTACTTAATGTATAAATTCCTAAAAGCACAAATTGAATCTGATGAAAAGATAACCCTACATAATATTATCAAACCAGAATGGGAAATAATACTCGATATTATTAGAAAGACTGACCAAAACTTATACTCAATACTTTCACGCAAAATGCTTAATCATCTATTTACAAAAGGTATTTCAGAATCCCAAAAATTATATGAGAAAATGGGTACAGATCTTAGTATCGATAATAACACATTCACTAATAGGCCAAGCAAAAAGACCGTAATGATGCAATCATTCAAATTTGGCGATGAGATATATTTGATAGCTGCAAGAAATTTTACTGACGAAGAAATTCTAAATAAAATTCAAAAATGGATTAATGAAGAAAAAACACACTACTTAAT
Organism: Chlorobiota bacterium; assembly: GCA_039810525.1. Lineage (GTDB taxonomy): Bacteria > Bacteroidota > Ignavibacteria > Kapaibacteriales > UBA2268 > JBDHXE01. The sequence continues at coordinate 4,060 of JBDHXE010000021.1, forward strand.
AAAACTTCTGGCTAATTCTAATGTTAGTATGAATGAGATCAGCGATGCTATTAGAAAATACCACCATATCAACCCCAATTTTGACAATAGTCTATCGCCAACAGGATTAGGGATAATAGTAGCTTTAATCCGTCGATTTCTTACTGATTCATTAGAATTTATTGATATTGCAAAATCATTTTGCGAAGTAGAAGATTTCTATATGATACTCCAGAAGACTATTTTTCCACCTGATAGCCATGGTAAAATAGGAGGTAAAGGTTCAGGTCTTTTTCTTGCACGAAAAATCATTGAAAAATCAACAAAGTATAGCAATACACTTGCCTCAATCAAATTTCCAAAGACATGGTATATTACATCAGATGGTCTTTATAATTTTATGTACTACAACAATATGGAAGACGTGGTAGAGCAGAAATACAAAGATTTTGAAGAAATTAAAAATGAATACCCTTACATTATTCAAGCATTTAAAAATTCACAGTTTTCACCTGAAATAATAAATGGACTAAATAGAGCTTTAGATGACTTTGGCGATAACCCTATTATAGTAAGAAGCTCAAGCCTTCTCGAAGATAGAATAGGCGCTGCATTTGCTGGTAAATACAAAAGCTTATTCCTTGCCAATCAAGGTAGTAAATCGCAGAAATTAGAAGAACTAATGGACGCCATTTCCGAAGTATATGCTTCTACTTTTGGACCAGATCCAGTAGGATATAGAACAGAAAGAGGCTTCCTCGATTTCAATGAAGAGATGGGAATATTAATACAAGAAGTAGTTGGTCAGAAAATTGGTAAGTACTTTTTCCCAGCTTATGCAGGAGTAGCTTTTAGCCATAATGAATTTAGATGGTCTCCACGAATTAAAAGAGAAGATGGGTTAATTAGACTTGTGGTAGGATTAGGAACACGTGCAGTTGATAGGGTAGGTATGGATTTCCCAATACTAATATCACCCGGAGTCCCAAATCTTAGAGTAAACCAAACATTTCAAGAAATTGTAAATTATTCACCTAAATACATTGATGTGATAGATTTAGAAAAAAATTCATTCGAAACACTTCCAATCAATCAATTAATAAACGAAGTAGGCAATTACTTCCCTAATATTAATGATATTTTCTCAATAATTGATGCCCAGCATATCAAAAGCCCTGTTGGGCTTGGAATAGATACCCAGAAAGATGAAATAGTAGTAACATTCGACAAGCTGATTCAAAAGAAAAATTTTATTGAACAAATTAAAGCAATGCTATATGAATTATCGGATAAGTTTGAGGGACCAATAGATTTAGAATTTGCTTGTGATGGCAAAAATCTATATTTATTGCAATGTCGTTCCCAATCGTCATCATCAGATATGCAATCTGCAATTATTCCATCAGATATACCCAAAGAAAAATCACTATTTACTGCGAATAAATATATTTCAAATGGAAAAATCGGAGATATAACTTATGTAGTGTATGTAGATCCTATCAAATATAAAAATATTCAAGATCTTAAATATCTACAAGATGTTGGGAAAGCTGTAGGGTTACTAAACAAAAAACTTCCCAGAAAATCATTTATTTTGATGGGACCCGGTAGATGGGGTAGCAGAGATGATATTCGTTTAGGAGTCAAAGTTACTTACTCCGATATACACAACACTGCTATATTAATTGAAATTGCTAAAACTACATCAGGCTATGCACCAGAGCTCTCATTTGGTACCCACTTCTTTCAAGATTTAGTGGAAACAGGAATCAAATATATACCACTCTACCCCGATGAAGAGCCAAATTATTTAAACGAAGAGTTTTTACTTAATTCTGAAAACACATTGACACGATTCTTGCCAGAATACCAACATATAGCTGATGTAGTAAGATTAATTAATATTAGAGAAGTTACAGGAGGTCAAGTAATTAAAGTACTTCTGAATGCTGATGAAGATAAAGCTATAGCACATATTACTGACAGAGTTACTTCTATTCACTACTCCAACGATAGCAACCTTACTTTGAATATAGCTAATTCTTATGATGAACCTTTACAATGGCGAAAAAGAATGGCAGAAAGTATTGCACTAAAATTAGACGGTGATAGATTCTCCGTAAAAGGTATATATCTTTATGGTACGGTATTTAATGAAACTGCTGGACCAAACTCCGATATAGATTTGCTTATACAATTTGATGGAGATGATAAACAAAAAGATGAACTGATGCTATGGTTTGAGGGTTGGAACCTAAGCCTTAGCCATATTAACTATAGTAGAACAGGATACGAATTAAATAATTTCTTAGACCTTACTATACTTAGTACTACAGAAATTGAAGAACATCAATATTACAAAAACTTAATTGACCCTTCTAATAATAATTCGCTAAGATTGAGAATGAAAAATGAAAAGTTAATATAAGTTTTTTATGGAATAACAATTTCACCTTTAGATATTTTAATTAGAATATCACTATAAAGTTTATGCTCTAATTCCAATACCCTTTTGGATAATGACTCAGGAGTTTCATTTGGTTTGATATCTAATTTTAAATTACCTAATATTCTACCCTTATCATACTCCGAATCAATAAGATGAACTGATGCACCACTCTCCTTCTCATTTGCAGCGATTACAGCATTATGCACATTCATCCCCCACATTCCCTCACCACCGAATTTTGGTAACAAAGCAGGATGAATATTCAACACTCTACCATTTACATAATCAATTATTTCCTTTGGCAACAACTTCATATACCCTGCTAGTACGATTATATTTATATTATGTCTTCTTATTACATCAATAATACTATTCAAAAAATCTTGCCTATCCTTATGATTTAAATTACTAATATGATAATAAGGAATATTGTGATTAATAGCTCTCTGAATAGCATAACAAGTTGAATTATTAGTAATCAAACATTTCAATTCAGCTTCTAATTTACCAGATTCTACCGAATCTATTATTGCCTGCATATTAGAACCAGAATGAGAAGCAAAAAAACAAATATTTAATTTTTCCATAGTAATCAAAATTAATAAATTGCAATAGATAAGATGACGATTTAAACTATCAAATAAATATAATATGCAATAAATAATCAAAATATCTATCAATAGCAATTTATAAAAAAAAATATTGATTATAATGAAAAAAATATATTTAATTGATGGTATGTCGTTAATATTCAGAGCCTACCATGCAATGAGTAATTCAAAATTAATGAATAACCACGGATTCCCAACTGGTGCAATCTTTGGATTTACTAATATTATTACATCACTAATAGAAAGAGAAAAACCAGAATATTTAGCTATCGTATTTGATAGATCAGAACCCACGTTTCGACACATAAAATATCCAGAATACAAACAAAATAGGGATGCATTCCCCGAAGATTTGGCTTTACAGATGCCTCTTATTAAAGAGTTAATCAACTATCTATCTATACCACAATTTGAGCAAGCAGGATATGAAGCCGATGATATAATTGGTTCGATTGCAAAAAAATTAGCTAATAGTGAATCTCAGGTTATTTGCGTAACATCAGACAAAGACTATTATCAATTAATTGATGATAATATCAAAATACTAAAACCGGGCCAAAAAGGTGAAGATTTACAATTAGTAGATTATCGCCAAGTTGAAGAAAAGTTTGGAGTAACTCCTTCCAAAGTAGTTGATATACTTGCATTAATAGGTGATACAGTGGATAATATACCCGGAATAAAAGGAGTTGGCGAGAAAACAGCAATCCCTTTAATCCAAAAATATGGTTCAATAGAGGAATTATACCATAACTTAAATCAAATCGATAAAAAGTCTTTATTAGAAAAATTAGAAAATAACAAAGACTTAGCTTTTATATCCAAAGATCTTGCTACAATCAAAACTGATATGGAAATTGACCAGGACATAGATAAATATAAATTAGAGAAACCTCAATATGATAATATTGATAATTTCTTTCTTAAAGTCGGTTTCAATACCCTTAGATTAAGATGGAAAGAGAAAGCTTTAAAAGATAATATTAACAGTTCCAATATTACATCATTTATCCCAGATAACTCTTCAATCAATAATAATATCAATAAAAAATATAAATTATTAACAAGTATCCCCGAAGTTCATCAATATTTACAACTCATTCCTAATAATTGTTATCTATCTTTTGATTTAGAAACCGATTCTTTGAATAGAAACGACTGCGAAATAGTTGGTATTGCTCTTGCATACCAAGAAGACAATAGTGTATATATACCCGTAGAGAACACCAACAAAGCAAATTCTATCAATGACCTATTTGCTAACCTTAATACTAAGAAATGGGAAGAATCTTTAGAATTAAACGAGGTATTAAATTTATTAAAGCCAATTTTAGAAAATCCTAATATATATAAATGTGGACAAAATTCTAAATTTGATATGTATATTTTAAAAAGATTTGATATAGATGTATATCCACTTAAATTTGATACAATGGTGGCTTCATACTTAATTAATTCTGATGAAAAACATAACTTAGATGCACTCAGCAATAGATATTTGAATTATGCTCCCATACCAATTACTTCTCTAATTGGAATCAAAAAATCTGAACAAATATCTATGAAAGATATTAGCCCAACACAAATATGTGATTATGCAGCCGAAGATGCAGATATTGCACTAAAATTAACTAATATATTATCCAAGAAATTGAAAGATGACGGATTAATGGAGTTAGCTGAAAAAGTTGAATTCCCTTTGATATCAGTTCTTATGCAAATGGAATACAATGGTATTTCAATTGATACAAAAGTATTAAATGATATTGCAATTATGATAGGCGATCAGCTCGAAATACTAACCAAAGATATATATAATCAAGCAGGAGAAAGTTTTAATATCGATTCGCCCAAGCAATTATCCGATATACTATTCCATAAATTACAAATAATACCAATTAAGAAAAACAAAACAGGATATAGTACAGATCTACAAGTGCTTACTGAGCTTTCTACTAAATATCCCTTTGTTAATAAAATATTAGAATATAGACATCTAAACAAGCTAAAATCTACCTATGTAGATGCCTTGCCTAAGCTTATTAATCCAAAAACAAATAGAATACATACTACTTACAATCAGACCATAGCTTCTACAGGGAGACTTTCGTCAACCGATCCAAACTTACAAAATATACCAATTAGAACAGATATAGGAAAAGAGATAAGAAAAGCTTTTGTAGCCAAAAATGATGAATACCTAATAATGAGCGCCGATTATTCGCAAATAGAATTAAGAATTATGGCATATATGAGCCAAGATAAACTAATGATTGAAAATTTCAAAGACGGGCTTGACATACATTCGGCTACTGCCTCCAAACTATATGGTATACCTATAGAAGAAGTTAATCCCGATATAAGAAGAATAGCAAAAACAGTTAATTTTGGCATTATATATGGATTAGGTAGTTTTGGGCTATCACAAAGATTGGGCATATCAAGAAATGAAGCCAAATCAATAATAGATAACTATTTTGATAAATATAAAAATATCAAAACATATATTGAAAAGGTAATAAAATTTACTTCGGATAATGGATACTCCGAAACCTTATTGAAAAGGAGAAGATACTTCCCTGATATTTATAGTAAAAATAATAATCTTAGGACTGCCGCGGAAAGAGCTGCAGTCAATTTACCTATACAAGGCACTGCATCAGATATGATCAAATTAGCAATGATCAACATTAATGATTACCTAAATAAGAATCATTTCAAAACCAAATTACTGATGCAAGTTCATGATGAACTTATTTTTGAAATTCATCACCAAGAATTAGAGCAATTACCCAAAACTATAATAGAACTTATGACTAACGCTTTACCATTAGGAGAAGTCCCAATTATAGTGGAATACGGTATTGGTAATAATTGGCTTGAAGCTCATTAATTCATTAACCTCTTATCAATTGCAAGAATGAACTAGGGTTCTGATTTGCTTGAGTTAGCGATGTTAATGATGCTTGTTGCAAAAACTGTGATTTAATTAATTGTAATTGTTCTTTTGCAACATCAGAGTCTTCTATTCTCGAAATAGCCGCATTATAGTTCACAATTTGATTTTTCAATAAATCTTCCTGTGAAGTTAATCTATTGGCTATACCACCCAAATAAGAAGCAACTTTATTAACGTTATCTATTGCTTTTGACAGAGAGGTAAGTGTAGCTCCAATTGTTCCACTACTAAAAATACCTAAATCATTTGAACTTACATTATCTAAACTACTTAAATTTAATCCATATACACTAGCAAAATCTGTTGCACTCATAGCATTAACGTCAAAATTACCACCTTCTACATTGAAATCTATATTACTTGTAGTCATATCTATATTCAAAGTAAGCAATGTATTTTTGGCATCTATACCAATTATAAAATTAGCAGTAAAAGAGCCACCCAATAATTGAGCGCCTGCAAACACAGTTGAATCTGCCAAAGTTTGAATTTGTTGAGTTAATCTAAATGCAGCTTTTGCCAAAGCTACCTTCTCATCAGTTCCTAATGCTCCAGATGCAGCTTGTGCTGTAGAGTCTTTCATTTTAGTTAGCAAATCATTAATACTATCGAGCGAATCCATTAGAATATTAGCTGTATTTTGGGCATCCCCAACAGTTAATAATGCTGATTTTAGCGACCCATTTCTAGATTGTAATGCTCTGGAAGTAATGTATCCAGCTACATCGTCTGCCGCGTTATTTATTCTTTTACCAGTAGACAATCTCAATTGTCTTAATGATATATCTCGATTAGATACATCTAATGCATTATACGCATTTTCTGCGGGTGTATTAGTTCTTATTCTTGCGTTTCCGCCTATTGCAAATGGCATAATATAATCTCCTAAATATTTTTATTGCTGAATTAATTGTAAAAATGCTTGTGGGTTAGAATTAGCTTGAGCTAACGAAATTAGCGATGCTTGTTGCAAGAATTGCGATTTTATCAATTGCAACTGTTCCTTAGCCACATCAGTATCTTCTATTCTCGAAATAGCTGCATTATAATTCACAATTTGATTTTTCAACAAATCTTCTTGTGATACTAAACGGTTAGTAATACCACCTACAAAAGATGCTACCTTATTTACATTCTCTATTGCAAAAGACAAACTTTGTAGTGTTTGCTCGATTTTATTATTTGCAAATATTCCAGTATCACTGCTATTTACATTGTTTAATTCATTCAAATCTAATCCAGCTACACCAGCAAATGATGTTTGGACCATTGAATTCAAATCGAACGGATCGCTTACATTAAACTCACTTGTGTTCATTGTAGTTAGATCTACACTCAATGTCAATAAGCTATTAGTAGCATTACTTCCGATTACGAAGTTAGCAGAAAAATTCCCATCAATCAATTGACGACCCGCAAATACTGTTGAATCTACCACTGTTTGAATTTGTTGAGCCATACGGTAGGCAGTTTTTGCCAATGCTATTTTTTCATCTGTTCCCGTAGCTCCCGAAGCAGCATTACCCGTAGCATCTTTTATCTTTTGCAACAAATCATTTATGTTCTCAAGAGAATCCAATATGATATATGTTACATTACTAGCATCACCAACAGCATTCAACGCTGATTTAAGTGATGTATTCCTTGCTGCCAATGCTCTTGAAGTGATATACCCTGCTACATCATCTGCAGCATTGTTTATCCTCTTACCAGTAGATAGTCTCAATTGTCGCAATGAAATATCACGATTCGATATATCTAATGCATTGTAAGCATTTTCTGCTGGAGTATTTGTTCGTATCCTTGAATTACCACCTATTGCAAATGGCATCATCCACCTCCATGTGAATATTTAAAATATGTTTTCTAAGTATAATTTTTTAAATAAAATCATTTTTACTTTTTACAAGTTATATGCCAATTATATTTATGAACATTTGTATCAATTTTCAAATTCATTTTTTTAATAACACTTTCTGTTTTAGAAAAATCTTTGCCATTAGTTACATAAATATTCTTTTAGCAATGTAGATATAGCTGAAAATTATTGATATATCATATTTTATGCTCAAATCTAGTATTAATTCTTAATAGAAATTATTTCAAATTTATATAAACATCAATTGGCTAAATTTGATCATCTGGATATAATAAGCCAACAATATTATAATTTTAAAAAAACATTTAGCACTATTATGCTAAATTAAATTTTAATTAAAATCAATTACTTGGTTATAATTGTTCAATTTTTTTGTTGAATATTCGACAATATACTATTTTTAGGAATGTAAATAATGTATTCTGCTTATATTGTTGATGGAGTTAGAACAGCAATCGGCAAATATGGTGGTACACTTTCCACTATAAGACCAGACGATCTTGCTGCAATGACAATATCTGAAGTATTAAAAAGAAACTCGAATATAGATGTTAATCAAATTGATGAAGTAATTTTAGGCTGTGCCAATCAAGCTGGAGAAGATAATAGAAATATTGCTCGGATGTCTCTATTATTAGCAGACTTGCCCTACGACATACCAGGTGAAACTATTAATCGACTATGCGCATCTGGGATGAGTGCCGTAATCAATGCCGCGAGAGCTATACAATCTAATGATGCAGAGATTATTATAGCTGGGGGAGTAGAGAGTATGTCGAGAGCACCATTTGTATTGGGTAAAAGCGAGCAAGCATTTTCAAGAGAGGCGCATATTTATGACACATCAATTGGTTGGCGATTTGTAAACCCCAAAATGGATAAGCAATATGGTACTGATTCTATGGGAATGACAGCTGAAAATGTTGCCGAACAATTCAATATTGATCGCCAATCTCAAGATATTTTTGCCTACAATTCACAGGAGAAAGCTTACAAATCATCTATTTCTGGTAAGATGAAGCGCGAAATAATGGGAATAAATATTCCACAAAAAAAAGGCGATGCAATTGTTTTTGATAACGATGAATTCATAAGACCAAACACTAACATAGAGTCATTAGCTAAACTTAAGCCAGCATTTAAAAATAATGGTTCAGTTACAGCTGGTAATTCATCGGGTATTAATGATGGTGCAGCTTCTCTAATTATAGCGTCCGAAAGAGCTCTTAATAATAATAATCTTAAACCAATGGCAAGAATTGTATCATCTGCAGTGGTCGGAGTTGAACCAAGAATAATGGGGATAGGACCAGTAAAAGCTACAAACAAAGCCCTCAAAAAAGCAGGCTTGAGTATGGATGATATAGATATTATAGAATTAAACGAAGCATTTGCTGCTCAAAGCCTAGCTTGTATTCGCCAATGGCGATTAGAAGATGGAGATACTCGTATCAATCCAAATGGGGGTGCTATTGCATTAGGACATCCATTAGGTATGTCTGGTGCAAGAATTCTGCTAACTGCAGCTTATGAATTATTAGAAACAAACAAAAAATATGCTCTTGCAACTATGTGTATAGGTGTAGGGCAAGGGTATGCTACCATTATTGAGAATATTAATTATAGGAAATAAATGAATAACATTAAAAATATTAAACCAGATGAATTTTTAAAATTAACTTCTGAACCTCATGATTTTATTATTATAGATTGTAGAACTAAAGGAGAAATTGAGAATCAATGCTTAGAGCATAATTTCAATATAGATTTGTACGACTCATCTTCTCTCAAAATAATTAACGATTTAAACCCCGATTCAAAATATATAATATATTGTCAAAGTGGTGGGCGTAGCCAATACCTTTGTGATTATTTAATAAGCAATGGATTTAAAAATATTTACAATCTAGAAGGTGGTATTTTAAATTGGAATTATTACAAAAATCGAAATCTTATTTAATTAGAAGGGTAGTTTAGTTAGATCTAAATTACCCCCTGTTAATATTACTCCTAATCTTTTCTTTTTGAACATTTCTTTATATTTCATTATTGCTCCAAGAGTAATAGATGCTGAAGGCTCTACTACTATTTTCATTCGCTCCCATATCAATCTCATTGCTTTAATAGTCCATTCATCTTCTACTAATAAAATATCATCAACGTATTTAGATATGATTTCAAATGTATTATTGCCAAGAGATGTTCTCAATCCATCGCAAATAGTATTCGTAATTTCATTAATCTGTACATAACCACTTCTAAGGCTTCTATAAGCATCGTCTGCTCCAGTTGGTTCTGCTCCAAATACCTTAATATTACTATTAATAGATTTAGCTACAATTGATGTACCACTCAAAAGTCCACCTCCACCTACGGGAGCTATTATTACCTCTATATCATTAATATCATTTAATATCTCAATAGTTGCAGTTCCTTGGCCTGCAATTACATTAATATCATTATAAGGATGGACGAAATTTGCTTTGGTATTATCAATTACATTGTCTAATATTTCTTCTCTTGCTGCCAAAGTTGGCGTGCAAAATGTAATAATCCCGCCATAATCACTTATAGCATTTATCTTAGCTATTGGTGAATTGCTTGGCATTACTATATATGCAGGAATATTCAACAATTTTGCTGCTAATGCAACTGCTTGACCATGATTGCCAGAAGAATGAGTAGCTACCCCATATTTTAGCTTATCCTTATCAATCAATGAAACAGCATTACTAACACCTCTAAATTTGAAAGCACCAACCTTTTGAAAATTTTCACATTTAAAAAAAATATTAGTATCACAAATAGTATCAATTAATTGTGAACTCAGAATAGGAGTGCGATGAATAGTATATTTTATTCTATCATAAGCACTATTAATATCGTTAATTGTAATCATATAATTATTATATTTTATAAATCAATCTAATAATTTTTATTTGAACATTCGATTAATAATTAAAGTAATTCTTATAAATAAAATATAAAAAATTCCCTTGCAAAAAATGAAGGGAATTTATTAGTAAATATTTCTATATAATTAATAATATCTCTTTACTACTTAGCATTAGCTGCTTGAACCGAAATTTGACTGCCATCAGCCCATTCTATCATTGTAGCTACCCATACTGCACTCATATTCTTTAGATCATTACGCATCATAGCGTCTCTTAAATTATTCTTATCATTAGTATAAGGTATAACTACTCTTTTAGTTTCACCGCTAGCTATCTTAGCACCATTTAAAGCATTTTTAATATTAATTGGGTAGCTTTTAACAACCTGAGCATTTCTATCAAAAAACTGAAGGTTCCCTTGGATATTAGCCATTTCTTTTTTACCTTTATTAGTAATCTCAATCACTATCAAATTGAATGATTTATCTAATGTATCTCTTGGTATTAATCCAGCAAATTTAAACTCATGATTTTGAACTAAGCTAACCTTAACCCCTTGATTTCTAAGCGTAGCTAGACTACGTTGTCTAAAGAAATTATCTTCAATATTAATTACATCGTTCAAAGTCTTGCCAATAATTGTATCTCTTTTCAAAGAAGTTAATCTCGATATACCAGCTGCTAACAAATCAATTTTCTCACGAGTAATTGATTTATCATTTTCTACCTGCTTTAATAAACTCTCAATATTATCTTGAGTAAATTTTTGGTCATAGATATTAGGGTCTAATTGTGCTTGCTGGTTACACGATACCAATATAACTGCAACAAAGCAAATACTTATTATGTTATATAAAAACTTCATAAGTCTTACCTCTTTATATAAAAATTACAAAAATAATACATTTTGATATTAAATAGTTAATTATTTTATTGAATTAATAAGATTTTGTAAAATCCCAAACCTTAAACCCTTTGATGATACAATTGTATATTCTACTGAGAATATATCGAGAAATGTGTAAAGAATTAATGCACCCGCAGTAATCACATCAGCACGTTTAGGGGTTATCTTGAATATATTTGCGATTTCAATAGCATTGAGCTGCGAAAATTGATTTAATATTTTCAAAATATCATTTTTATATAACTTTGTATTATCAATTTTATCAACTTCGTAATCTGCTAACCCTTTAATTGAAGTTGCAATAGCACAAGGTGTGCCTGCAACAGAATATAAAGGAATATCTTTGATATCTATGCTTACCGATGCTAATGAGCTTTTTAATAAATTGCTAGCTTCGTCCAACTTACTTGCACTTATCGGTGAAATATTATTAAATATCCTTTCTGTAAATCTTACTGTGCCAATTTGGAAACTCTTTCTAAAAATTATATTGTATTTTTCACCAATCATTATTTCTGTAGAGCCTCCACCAATATCCAGCAAAGCACTTTTATCTTCGGAATTAATAGCTCCAATATAACTATAATATGCTTCGGTATCACTACTAATAATTTCAATTTTTGAATTAAGAATATTCTCAAAAATTGACTTTACATATTGGTTATTAAGAGCATCCCTCATTGCAGAAGTAGCATTAGTTACTACTTTTTCAACTTTATTCTTAATAATCAATTGTTTATACTGCCGTAATACATCAGTAGCGCGAATAATTGCTTGCTCAGAGATAATACCAGACTTATCCACACCTTCGCCTAAGCGAGGAGTAGAAAAATGTTGCTCAATAATATCATAGCTACCATCTGCTTTTATCCTAGCTATCAATAATAATATTGTATTTGTACCAATATCAATAGTAGCAACTATCATTTCATTTCTCCATTAGCTATAAAGTCAAAAGCTATCCACTCATCTTCTACAAGTGTTTTTATTAATTCAAATCCATTCATTCTAGCATTTTCAATAATAATATCCTTGTCATAAGTTAATATCCCAGATAAAATCAAATGCCCTTTATTTAATTGAAGCGATTGGAAGAATTTAGCCATACCTTGTTTGGCTAAATGCAAGAAAATATTGGCTACAATACCATTATAACTTGGAAATTCAAAAGAATCTATATCAGTTTCTAATAATTCAATTTGACCTTCTAAATTATTAATCTTGATGTTTTCTTCTGCATTTTCTACTGACCAAATATTATTATCGAAAGCTATCACTTTATTAGCACCAAGCATCTTAGCCAAAATTGCCAAAACTCCAGTACCTGTACCCACATCAATCCAATTTTCATCTTTATTCAATACTTCTTCTAATAATCTACAGCATAATCTAGTAGTAGGATGATCACCAGTTCCAAAAGACATTTTGGGGTTAATAATTATTTTTAACTTTTGGTCTAATTCATCAATCTTCCAAGATGGAGCTATTGCAATCCTTTCGTTTACTATAATAGTAGGCACATTTTTTTCCCATTCTTCATTCCAATTTTTATCTTCAATTCTTTCTTCCTTAATGATATATGCACCATTATATGCCATCTGAATATTTTCAATAATTTCTTTTCTTATACTATCATTATAATATGAAGTGTCAAATGTTATTATTATTTCGTCAAACTTCTCTTCTATACCTGAGAATTTATATTCATAAATATTAGAATAAGCTAATTCTTGAAATTCGTCAGGTAGATAAATATGCACATTAATATAACTTGGTTTCAATGTTTTTATCCAATAAATTAATAATAATTACTTTTATACAATAGTAAGATACTAAATTAAGAAATATTTAATGCTTGACAAAAAATTAATAGAAAAACTCCAAAAAATTAAAGTTCTTGCTATGGATGTAGATGGTACTATGACTGATGGAGCTATGTATTTTAGCCCGTCTGGCGAAGCAATGAAAAAATTTTCTACTCGCGATGGTATGGGCCTAACCTTATTGAGGAGAGCTGGATTAAAATGTCTTATGATCACAAGCGAACAATCACAAATAGCCTTAGCTCGTGCAGAGAAACTTAAAATTGAATTTGTTTATCTTGGGTCTAGAGACAAATCTTCCGATATTAAAGAATTTTGCAATAATAATAATTATAATTTACAAGAAATTTGTTATATTGGTGATGATGTCAATGATGAATATGTGATAAAATTATGCGGTTTTTCTGCATGCCCTAAAGATGCAGTTGACATTATTAAAAATAATGTAGATTATATTTGTAATTACGATGGCGGTAATGGAGCAATTAGAGAAATATGTGAACTTATTTTGTTATCTAACAATAAAGCAATAAATTTGGAAGAAAATTGGTAAAAATAATATAAGGATTAAAATTATGTCAGAATCAGGCGATTCAAACTTTTCAAAAGGATTTATATTTGGTGCATTTATTGGTGGCTTAGCTGGCGCTGTTACAGCACTATTGCTTGCACCAAAAACAGGCGTAGAGTTTAGAAAAGATATAGCTGGTACTTCTCTTGATTTATATTCAAAAGCTTCAGATTATTTTAAGAAAACAGAATTAGAAGTAGCTGAAATGGTCAATAATAGCAAAAGTCGCGCACAAGGAATAATTGATTCTGCTAAAATAAAAGCAGACAATCTATTATACGATGCTGAGGAAGTTTTGAAAGATGCTAGATTAAGAGCATCTAGCTCCAAAGCTGAGATTCAATCTAAAATTGATAACGTAAAAGATGCTATCAAAGCTGGAACAGAAGCTTTTAAAGATGAATTAAATCAAAATAGCTAAAATTATGGATGCTGTAATTAAAATTGCCTTATTAATTGCATTAATAGCTTTTATCTATTTAATATATGCTATTGTCAATTTAGTGAATGATATCCGTAAGACACTTTACAAAGCTAATAATACTATTGATATTATTAACAAAGAGTTTTCTATTTTATCACCTAAAATATCACTTATGGCTGATGATATGAGAGAATTGAAAACTAAAGTAAATGATACTTTGAAACAGTTTGATCAATTACAAATTACAGCTATACAATCTTTGGAAAATGTTGGAAATTTAAGTAGCAAAGTTAATGATAGTATCACTGTTTTTGAAGAAAAAAGTAAGACCTTCTTTAGTACTTTCGAGCCAGTAGAAAAATTATTAATAAATTTCAATAGAAACGTTGCACCTACACTCAATCATTCAGTAAGCTATCTAAGTGCCATTATTAAAGGCTATAAAGCCTTTAATAACAAATTATCAAAATAAGATATTTCGTATATTTTCAAAAAGAGGCATACTCATAAGTTAAAAACAAGAAATTAGTTTAATTATAAGATGTCCTACACTTCAGAAGTGTAAGGCATCTTATTTTCTCTACTATACTACCATTTTAAAGCAAGGAAATAAGAACAAAAATATTTAATTCTGATTTATTATGTAGTCACGACTTGCTTCAGTAGGGGGTTGGATTCTGACCTTGTCTCTTCCAATAAAAATGAATGAGGCTGTCTTATAAGTCAGAATTCTATATTTTATTTACAATTTCTTTATTAAGAAATAGTAATAAATTGGAATAAATATTGAAAAGGAATATATTACGTAAGTCTATGATGACAAGCGGCTTGCAAGAGCAAGTCGTCCTACACTTTAAAAGTGTAGGACGACTGAGAATTAAAAATTAAATCATTGCTGCTGACTTATGAGACAGCTTCATTCTAATAATACTCATAATTAATTAATAGTTTCTGACTTATCAGGCAGTCCTTTTAAATATTTAATAAAAATATAATTACATTACATACCAGAAGGTGCTGCAGGTTCATTAGGATCGCCAGCATTATTAATTGGCAATTTAACCAAAACCCATCCTATTACACCCAAAACTATCAAACTTAGAATAAATGGAGAGCCCGGAAATAATTCAGGCATAAATATACCAAACGCTGCAAAGCCAGCAAAGACCAATCCCATCAAAGCTTCACCTGCTATTAGACCAGAAGCCAACAACACGCCAATATTCTCTACTCTTGCCTTCTGATAATCGTTATACTTATTCTTATCATTTATTTTTTCTACAATACCCTTTATCAGCCCTCCTATAAAAATCGCAAATGTCGTCTCCAAAGGCAAATACATACCAACCGAAACCAACATTGGGCTTTTTACCTGCATTAGAATAAATCCAAATCCCATTAGCATACCTACGATAATTAGAGGCCATGCCATTTGCCCGCCAACTATACCTTGTGATAATATAGCCATAAGGCTTGCCTGAGGTGCAGATAGAGTTTTAGAGCCAAATCCACCTTCATAGCCATTCTGCAATCCCTTAGCTATATCGCCATCATTCAAAAATGATAATACAAAAAACATAACAGCTGCCGATAATACTACTCCTAAAATATCTCCAATTTGCATCTTCCAAGGAGTACCACCCAAAATATGACCAGCTTTCAAATCTTGCAACATTTCACCTGCTACTGCCGCTGATACACAAACAATTGCAGCCACACCCAATACTGCTGCTACACCACCAGAATCTGATGTAACCCCCAAACCTACAAGGACTAAAGCAGTAACTACTAATGCAGTTAAAGTTAAACCAGAAATTGGATTATTGCTCGAGCCCATTATTCCAACTAAATATCCAGAGACTGCAGCAAAGAAAAATGCTAAAATTATCATTAATGTAGCTGCAACAAATGCTACAATAAATGATGTATTGAATATGATAAATGTAATTAAAAAAGTAGCAATAGCCACTATTACAATACCTATCATTATCCAGTTAAAAGGAATATCTTTTTCAGTTCTATCAGTAGTTGTAGTTTCGCCAGTTGCAGCCTTTTTGACATCGCTTATAGAACGAGCAATACCAGCAATTAAGCTTTTTCTCATCTTAAATAATGTATAGCCAGCCCCTACAAGCATCCCTCCAATAGCTATCGGCCTTACAATAAATTTCCAAATCTCATACATTTGAAAAATCTCACTATGTACACGCTCAGTAGCTACTTCTGGAGATAAGCCCTTAGTATTAACCAAAAATTGAGCCCATGCTGATAAATCAAAA
>JBDHXE010000022.1:0-20292 GCA_039810525.1 Chlorobiota bacterium
TTCAGTATAATTAAAACATACAGAGCACAATTTGACATTTTTCTTTAAATCATTAATAGCTTTAGCAAAATTATTATTAAAATCATCACTTTGTCGTAATAAATAAAAAGTTAAACGTTGAGCTGTTTTCCTACCTATAGTCGGTAGTGAAGCAAACAAATCAACTAATCTCTCAATAGAATTAGAAGAATACATAGCTATAAATTAAAATTAAGTCCGGGTATATTTGGAATAAAACTCTGCAATTTACTCATTTCATTTTTATTTAAATCATCTGCTTGACGGTAAGAATTATTAACAGCTGCTACAATCAAATCACTAATCATAACCTTATCGTTAGTCATCATTAATTCATCTGAAATATTGATTTTTAATAATTTATGATCACCTGTCATCTCAACTGATACCATGCCACCTCCAGATTCGCCAACTACAACTTTATGAGACAAATCACTTTTAATCTTTTCAACTTCAGATTGTACATTTTTTATTTGATCAAACATACCTTTGATATCAAAATTCATATAATACCTATCAAATTAATAATAAAATAATTCGTTTTACTTAAATCTTACAATAAATAAACGAAATAGATATAATTAATTTTGAAATATTTTACTCAATTAATAAGAGGTGAAAATGGGAATGTTCAGTAGAATAGCAGACGTATTCAAGGCCAACGTAAATGATGCACTTGATAAGGTAGAAGATCCAGAGAAAATGATCAAGCAAATGGTCATTGAAATGGAAGAATCTGTAAATAAAACTACCTTAGCAGTAGCACAAGCTATTGCTAATGAAAAAAGTCTTGAAAAAAAATTAGAAAAAGCTAAAAGCGATAGTAAAGATTGGGAGCAAAAAGCTATGCAAGCCCTACAAGCAGGTAGAGAAGATTTAGCCAAAGCTGCATTAGAGAAAAAAGCTATTGCTGATAGAAATGCAGTCGATTTAGTTCCAATTCATGCTCAAGCAACTGATACATCTAATAAACTAAGGCAACAACTAAATACACTTAAATCGAAATTAGACGAAGCCAAATCAAGACAATCTACACTAATTGCTCGCTCGCAAGCTGCAAAAGCTCAAAAACAAATTGCCCAATCAATGAGTGGTGTA
The DNA here is from genome assembly GCA_039810525.1 of Chlorobiota bacterium. Classification (GTDB taxonomy): domain Bacteria; phylum Bacteroidota; class Ignavibacteria; order Kapaibacteriales; family UBA2268; genus JBDHXE01. The sequence goes on from JBDHXE010000022.1 coordinate 1,117, forward strand.
GGTGGCGATGCCTTTGGCAAATTTGATAAATTTGAAGGTAAAATTGAGAAATTAGAAGCAGAAGCACAAGCTTTTGATGAATTGGCTGGCTCTAATACACAATTAGAAGACGATTTTAAACAATTAGCATCTTCTTCTACAGTAGATAACGACTTATTAGCACTTAAAGCAAAAATGGGTATGCTTCCAGAATCTAATTCTTCGAGCAATGAATAAAATAATAGTTACTTTTAATAAAAATAAGGAAAATATATAATGGAAACATCTCAAGAATTGATTAATGATACTATTAATAAAGTAACAACTTATCTTAAAGAAGAATTTCCGAATTATTTATCATTCGAAAATGGGCAATTTACATTAACAAGAGGTTCTACACAAGTAATGGTAGTAGTACGCCCATTTACAGAAACTGAAACTTGTGTTGAAGTAATATCAAATGTAGTAACGGGTGGTACTATTAATCAAGATATAATGAAATTTTTATTAAGAAAGAATGCAGAACTTCACTTCGGTGGCTTTGGTTTATTATTCGATGATACTATTGTATTTCAGCATACTATAGCAGGAGTAAATATTGATAAAAATGAATTAGTTACTTCTATCAATGCTGTCGCTATCATCTCTGATTACTATGATGATGAATTAGCACGAATGAGCCATGGCAAAAGAGCAATTGATGTAACACCCGAAGATGAATAAATAATAAAAAACTGTATATCTATAATATTATAAAAGAGGCAGTTTAATTGTTAGACAGCCTCTTTTTTAATTGTTAAAAGTTAAAAATAAACGTAAAAACAATAGAATTTTCATATTTGAACTCAAGGATTATAATATTTAATTTGGTTTATTATATTTTGCAAACTTAAATTATTCTTGTTCACTATATTGTTGTTCTTAGTATCTATTGTCGGGATAACTTGTCCTTTAATTGTATCAATAATCTGTGATGAAACAACAGTCATATTTTTACAACCATACCCAGTACCATTATTATATCCTACGATGTTAGTATCATTAACAAAAATATGTAGAATATAATAAGCTTCAATTATTAAATCTAAAGGTACATTTTTTGTTGTATTCCAAATTTGTCTATTTAAATCTTCTTCAATAAATCTTGGTTTCACGTACTTATATGGAGGGTTTATTGCATATTGCAAATATTGTATTGGATTATAATCTACCATCCAATAATAATATTTCATAAGATAATTAAGTGTATCGTTAAAAGTTAATGATTGTATAAATTTATGTAAAGTATCTATACTTAACGATTTAGACACACTATCGGCTACAATATATCCTACAATTGTCTCTAAAGGCATACCAGAATTTAAAGGTGGATAATTCTGTAACAGTGGTACAGAATAAAAATAACTTATCGTAGATGATTGACATGGTGGCTGACTTTTCAAATTTGAATTTAAATTTATAAAAAAGATAATAAAAATCAATATAAAAAAGGCAATTAATTTCATTAAATATATTAATTTATTTTTAGTATTTATTCAAAATACACTATTACTATTTGTTAGCAATATTTGGTCAAGATTATTTACCCGCTGTTATTCCCAAATCTTTTATCTTATAGATATTAACTTTTAATTTATTATCGTGGATATCATAACAATAAATTAGATCATCTTCAAAATGAAATGGTATATTTCTTTCAGGAAGAGCTATATCATAATCAAAGACAGAATTAAATTTATCATCTATAATATGACAATAAAAGTTCAATTTAGCTTTTGGTGAAAAAGCGTCTTTAATTCCATTAGGTATATCTCTATTCTCATATACAATTAGTAATAGGTCTTTTGTCTTATTGTAATAATTACCCTTGATGAAGCTATATCTATTTGATTCTTCGAATGATTCATTCATCATAGATAATTTAGTTTTATTTTGCTTAAAATTATAAAAATTTAGTTTGACTAATTTTGAATCAGCAAAATCATTACTATATACTTGTAAAATATTAGAATATTGATTAATTATAAAATGATTAGTACCATTGGTAGAATAGTAAATTAAATGATCTCGTTTTTTAGATGAATTGTAAAAAATACTGTCTAAAAATCCAATATGATTAAGACTTTTAGCAGTATTAGATTTATCTATAATATGAATTGGTCTGGTTTTATCATTAACATTATAAAATGCTTAACTATTAACACACAAATATCCCTGATAGTTATTAATTGGAGTTATTACATTCGATTTTAGAATAATACTATCTTTGTCATCAGCGTAATCGATATAATTACTAATTTTATTCTTGTCAATATCAAAAACAAGTAATCTTCTTTTTAATCCTACTGATGTATTAGCATAAGCAAATGCATTCATAAAAATGGCAGAATCTGAATTAATACTTAAAGCTGGTAAGAAATAATTATATTTATCATCATTAGTGTAATCTAATGTAATTGCATCTTTAATTTTCCCTTCTTTATTAATTATATATAATTTATCATCTTTAATAAAAGCAAATGGTATGTCCTTGATTGAAGTTTTAAAGAAGTTTAGGTATTCCATATTTGTATAATATGGCTTATCTGTATAATCAACTATTAACGAGTTCACTATTTCGTATTGAGAGTAATCATTTGAGATATTTGTATTAAGATTTGACTTTGCTAATTCCTTTATTTTATCAATTGATTCTAAGCTTAGTTCATCGTAATATAAAACTTTGCCTTTAACATCACTAACAAGAACAACATTTATTCTTTTAGCTTTATAATACTCTTGATAGCTATTGATTTTATCAGCTATAACGTCAAACGATATCTTATAAGATTTCTTAAAATCTTCAGCGACTTTATCATTTGCACAACTTACAAAACATATCAATTCAGTATTAGAGTTAGTAATTTCATTATCTATTGTTGATAAGAACTTAAGACAATCACAAGAGCCGGGTCGTACGAAAAAATATGCTCTTAAACTATAATTGCCTTTGTCATAAGGAATAATTGTATCACCTTTATTTAAATTAAAATAGTCATTTGAATATGTATTATTCAAGAAAGTAAAATATATAGCTATAATATAAAAATACTTTAATTTCATTATTCATTCCTAATAAGAGTTTTTCTTAATATTGTACTCAAAAGTAAATATTACTAAATTTCAGTTTAAACAATTTTTGACAACTATTTGAAAATTAATAATATTACTTTTGAGTTTTATTAAATATACATAAGTTATTGTATTGTTAAACTAAGACTTCCTTGTGAGTCAGTTGTTAAGCCAGTCAAGTTAAGTTGTCTACCATTTAATTCTGGATATTCACTACATTCATCAATTGTTAAGTACTCACCAGCTCCAAAACTATAATTAGCAGGAGAGAAACTAAAATATCTTGCACTACTACCATTTGGTGTATGAGATTGATTAATATTTCCACTAAAATTGATCGTAATATTAAATGAATTGTTATTCATCTTATTAACTGATACATCTGCAATATTATAAATAATAACTACATAACAATTATTACCAAACGGATAGCAACAATTATTAGGTGATGAACAATACGCCATATAAGAAATTTGAGAAGATTTTAATTTAGCATAACTAAATCCTTCATTAATACAAAAGAATAAAAGCATTGAAGAGATTAATATAATCTTTTTCATATTATTAAGTCCTTTTAAAGTTTAACAAAATACTATAATATAAATACTCTAAATTTCGATTCGAACTTCGTATTTATATTATTGTTGGACCACGCGCCCTCCTTGGGCAGCTAAGTACTCTTTTTGATTTATTACAATAAAAATATAAATGATGAGACTTATGCGAAGTATCGAAGTATCGAAGTATCGAAGTAGAGATATTAGAGAAATATTAGTACCAAAATTATACATTTTATTAATTCTCATTTCTAACCTTTGCAACTTAATTGATTTTTATATAAATACCAAATTATATTTTTGCACTTTTGATATTTTTTTTATAAAAATTGATAAAGAATAAAGCTAAGCTCTTTGCTTATGCTATTATGTCTTCCATAGTATTAGAATTTCTCCAAAAAAAAAGACTGACCCAAAAGCCAGTCTGTTTTTATAGCAAAGTAACAAATATTTATAATTTATTTCTTTTTCTTCCATTTTACGTCATAATAGCCCGGTCTTTCAGTAATTGCTCTTTTGTAAAACTCATCACTATAATACGAACTTTTTGGGTTCCTACCATAGTTCTTCTTAACATCATTAATATATCCATCATTATACTTAACAACTAAATATTTCCATAATTCGCGCCATTCATTTACAGTTTGTTCAAATTGAGAAACAGAATAATCTGTCAAATATTGAACTGCTAATTCCTTATTAGTTTTATATAATTCAATAGCTGCTTTTTCAACTGCTGGCTGAAAATTATGAAATTTACTTTCTAATCTCTCTTGCACAGGCTTAATATCTTGATAAATAAATGAATATTTAGTATAAGCAAGGTTAGCTACTAAATTAAATACCCAAAATGCAGAATTTAAGCTAAAATCAGCAATTGAATATCCTTGCGTAGAAGGAGGTACACTAGAGATACCACAATATAGCGGGACATATACATTAGTATAATTGTCATCTACACCATACCAAAATACTCCACCGATCTCATTAGGCAGAAAACTCCTACTCTGTGATACAAAAGCAAAAGCTGTTTGTTGGGTAGATATGGGACGTTCCCATCCATATTGAGTACTATCCCCTTTAATTTTAAATTGCAAAGGCTTCCAACGTACAGGATTGCCAAATGGCTCTGAAGCAGCGCCCTTAGTTAAATCATAAATCGTTCCATCAAAATGATCCCTCATCAAACCAATAACATCAGCTACACTCAATTTTTTGTCTGGTTTAATAAATAATGGATAAGGCTCTGCATCCTCTACCGCACGCCAATAATCCTCAGAAAAATGCTGTGATGGAGCTGCATTTCTAAAAATACTCCATACCCTACCTTCACAATATAATAATCCTCCCGGATCTAATGGATTATAAGCATTTACAAATGAGAAGTTGCCATCTATTTGCTTATTGTAATAACCCATCTTTTCCGCAAACGAAATTACATCTTTTGCATACAAGCAATTTTCAGGGTCATTCAATGGAAATTGCCTTATTCTTGATTGATTAGCATGTGCGGCAATATAACCATCAGGGACACGCATTGCAACCCATACTGCACCTTTTTCTTTTGGTCCTTTACCAATTAAATCCATAATCCAAACTTCGTTAGGATCTGCTATTGAAAAAGTTTCACCAGTAGAATAATAACCATACTCTTGCAATAATTCATCAATTACTCTTATGGCTTCTTTTGCTGATTTTGATCTTTGAAGAGCTATCCTCATTAATGAACCATAATCAATAATACCATTAGTATCTAATAATTCTTCTCTACCTGTAAAAGTAGTTTCACCAATTACAACCTGGTATTCATTCATATTACCTATTACTTGATAAGTATGTGGCACTTGTTTAATTTTTCCTAAATATTTCTCAGTATCCCAATCATATACCTCTAATGAATCATTTGGACCATAATCTGCTCTTGGCAAAAAAGCTAATGGTTCCATAAATCCACCTGCATCAGCATTATAAGATATCATAGTAGAGCCATCAATAGAAGCACCCTTAGAAATTAGAATATTAGTACAACCTTTAGAACTATAGCTTAATTGAATAAAGACAATAAAAATAACTATTATTAAATTTATACGCATCAAAACCTCAATATTAACATTTAATAAATAAAATATAAAAAATCAATCTATATATCGTTGCAATATAACTTATTAAAACGAATATTTATTATACTAATGTTTTAATGAAACAAGAATTTAATAATATCGTATTTAACAAATCGTAAATAATTAAGGGCATTTTTTTGTATGACGAGAATTTTGAATTTTACAATAATTTTACTATTTCTACATTTCACAATACTATTATCACAAAATATATCTTTATTAGAATCTAACTATGGTTCTTTGTCGGGTATAGTCCGCGATTCAGAAACTAAGGAAACATTAATTGGGGCTTCCATTTATTTAGAAGATACTAAAATTGGGGCAAGAACTAATGTAAATGGCTTTTATTCTATCACTAATATACCACCAAAAGATTATAACGTTAAGATAAGCTTCTTAGGGTACCAAACTTTAAATGTTAAAATTACCATCAAAAAAGGTGAATCACTTAGGAAAGACTTCGAATTACCTATATCATCTATTCTAAAAGATGCAGTAATTGTAGATGCCGAAAGAGATGATGATAAGCGAGAGATTAATATAAGTAAAGTCAATATTCCTATTGAAACTATTAAAAATATTAGAGTAGGGGGCGAAAGTGATATATTTAGAACATTACAATTTCTACCGGGCGTTCTCACTTCATCACAAATTTCTAGTGGATTGTTTATAAGAGGAGGCTCACCTGACCAAAACCTTGTTTTATTAGATGGTGCTACAGTTTACAATCCTACTCATTTATTTGGATTCATATCTACTTTCAATACAGATGCTATCAAAAACGTTGATTTAATTAAAGGAGGTTTCCCTGCAGAGTTCGGCAATAGAATGTCGGCTGTACTAAATATTACACAAAAAGATGGCAATAGGAATAAAGTAGATGGTATCGCATCAATTGGAGCCATTTCTTCGCGACTTGGATTAGAAGGACCTACACCATGGGAAGGCGGCTCTTGGTTTATATCTGGTAGGAGAACCTATTTTGATTTAATAAAAAAACTGTTACCAGAGGATCCAGCTAGCCCTATACCAGACTTTGGATTCTACGATTTAAATGCAAAATTTGTTCAAGACTTCGGAATAAATGATAAAGTATCTATTTCTGGATTTATGAGCAACGATAATTTAGATTATTCAAGTTTGGGGCTAAATATGAATCTTGATATAGGAAATAAATTATTATCATCAAAATGGACTCATATTTTTAATGAAAATCTCTTTTCTACAGTTGTTGCATCTTATAGTAATTATTTTAATAATTTTATAGCAGATCGTTCTGGATATGGTATTCTTTTTAAAAACTCAATATCTGATTATACTCTAAAAGGTGAACTTGAATGGTTCGATAGCGAAAAATTTACTGCCAAGTTTGGTTTTGAAACTTCAAAATTTCAATTTGATTATCTACAGAATTTTACTGGAAGTACTGATTCTACACAGCAAGGCTCAAAAGGTGGTTCTACAAATTTTATAGTATATGACCATCAGAGTGCTATGTATAGCCAATTGAAATACAATATTGATGAGTTGCTTTCTATTCAATTAGGGCTCAGAATTAATTATTGCTCATTAAGTAATTTGGTAACATACGACCCTCGTATTTCATTAAATTATCGCTTAGACGATAAAACTACGATAAAAGCCTCATGGGGACAATATCATCAAAATTTAAGATTAGCTACTCAACCTGATTTTTCATTCTTTGATACTTGGCTTCCAACAGATTCATCTGTAGGAGCAAGCAAAGCCGAACATTATATATTAGGTTTAGAATCAAATATTAACAAAGGCTATACTTTCAATTTTGATGTATATTATAAAAAAATGGATAATATTGGTGAATTAAATCAAAATTCACTTGAAGCATCAAATACCAAAGACGTATTTTTTATCGGCAATGCTTATGCTTGGGGAGCGGAAATATTTATTCAGAAGAAATTTGGAAAGCTAAATGGTTGGGCTGGTTATGCTCTTGGGTTTATTAGAGAAAGAATAGATAGTATTAATAGGGGAGAAGAGTTTAGACCTAAATACGATAGGACGCATGATTTCAAAATAGTAGCTAATTATGAACTAAATGAAGACTGGGATATTGGTGCCTCTTTCTTTTTCCAAACAGGTCAGTCTTATACAGGTGTTACATCTCGTACTCAGATATATTTACCAGATCAAAATTATGGTAGAAGTAAAGTAATACCATCACAAAGATATGGCCTCAGATTGCCGCCCTCTCATCAATTAAATTTAACTGCCTCATACAAATTCAAAATGTGGGGACTAGATTCAAAAGCTATCATTGATATTTATAATGTATATAGCAGAAGAGATATTTTGATGAGGTATTATGATACAAGCGAAGAGGACACAAAAATTGAAGATGTAAGGTTAATACCTATTTTACCAACTATTTCCTTGGAGATAAAATTATAATGAAAAATATATTATTTGTTTTTATTTCTCTGACTACCCTATTAATAATGTCATGCGAAGACGAAGCACCAGGTGCTTACAAAGAAAGTTATATAGTAAATGCACTATTATTAGTAGATATGCCAATATCTGAGATTACAGTATTAAGATCATTACCCATTTTTGATAAATATAATAATGATTCAGCAAAAGTTAAAAATGCAACTATTACTATAGAAGGAGATGACAATATATTTAATCTTAAATACAGGTTAAAAGAAGATGGAAATGAAGGATATTATGCTGAAGATTCAATATACAAAGTAAAACCTAACACATTGTATAAAATTAAAATTACTTTACCTAATGGGAATGTAATTAATGGTGAAACTACTACACCGGGAAGAATTTCTTGGGTTAAGAAAGCTAAAGATTATTTGCAATATCCCAAAGATTCACTGAAATTACCAAGTACAGATACAATATCTTGGAATAAAGTTACTGGCAATGATTTCTATTTAATTAGTGTTAGTTGTTTAGATACACTTCAGTACGGAAAATATCTGACTCCCAAAACCGAAGAATTAAATAGACGGGTATATTTCCCAATCGCTAGCGAAAAAAGATATAGAGAACTTACAACTATTTCACCAATTGCTAATACACATTCATCCGTTGTATGGGCAGCTTTCAAATGGTTTGGGCTACATCAAGTAAAAGTCTTTGCACCCGATTATAATTTCTTAAAGTGGTTTATACAATCACAAGTAAAACAAGAATTAGATCCATTATTATCTTCCGTACAAGGCAATGCCTATGGATTTTTTGGATCAGCATCCTTGGTAGCAGATACTACATTTTTATTAAAGAATCAGCCGTAAAATCGGCTGATTCTCTTATACCCTTCCTCTTATCCATTTACCTTTTAGCATAGACCACAATCCTACAATACTAAATAATAAATTACTAATTAACATACCTATCCAAATACCAAGTTCTGAATTTATTATATAAGACAACCCAAATGCTAATGGTAATTGAAATACAATTTGTAATGCTACAATTATTTTAAGCGACGAAAAATAATTACTCGAGCCACTAATTACTTTAATAGAAATAATTCCAATAGCGAACGGTATATTAGAAAATGCTGCAAATTTAAGATAAATTCCTAACTGATTTATTATGAATTCATTCTCTGTAAATAGATACCCAATATATTTACCAAAGAAAAATGAAGATAAACTAAGTGGCAATAGAATAAAGACTAATTGTTTGATAGCTGTTTTATGATATTGAAATATTCTCTTTACCTTGCCAGCTCCCAAATTTTGACCTGTTATAATCTCAATTGCAGAACCATAAGCTAGAATTGACATATTAATAAACATATCTATTTTAAGGCCAATTACATAAGTACTTAAAATATTTACTCCAAATCTATTTGCATTTGCAGTAAGCCCCATACCTGTAATACTCACTGTAATTAATTGTAATGATGCAGGCAATCCAATTCTAAAAATTCTATATAATTCATTAAAATCAACTTTAAAATTTGTAAAAAAATTATCAAATAATTTGAATTTTTTCTTAAAAAGATAAATAGCCCATATACTAGAAAATATTTGAGCAATAGATGTTCCTATACCAGCACCCAATACACCAAATTTTGGTATTAAATAAAATCCAAATATAAACATAGGAGCTACTATAGCATTTACAATATTAGAACCTATTAATATCTGCATTGGGTATATAGAATTACCACTCGAACGCATTATCATACTGATTTGGAATGTCAGCAAATTGAAAGGAACACCAAATAATAATCCATTAAAATATACATTTGATAATTCTTTTGTATGGCCGCTTAGACCTAGCGAAGTAAGAATAATATTTTTGAATACAAAGAGAAAAATTGATAACAATACACCAATTATCATCATTCCTGCAATTGCTTGAGTTGCAGTATTCCGAGCCGCTAAATCGTTTTTCTCACCAATTCTTCTTGATACGATCACGCTTGAACCTATAGCAAAACCACTCCCTACGGCAAATATGAAAAACCAAATTCTCTCACTTGCACCCACAGCACTCATTGCGTATTCGCCTAACCTACTTACGTAGTACAAATCTACCCAAGCATAAGCCATATTTACCACAAAACTAATTGCTAAAGGAAGAGCAAAATTAAATAATGTAGTATCAATTTTACCATTTATTAGATCTATATTTTTTGACATATATTTTATAATTAACTATCATACTAAACTCGTAAATTGAGTTCTTTGATTAATGAAAAAAATATGAGTTTCAAAAAATATTGAAACTCATATTCACTTATATTTTATTTTATCGTAAATTAGAATATCATTCTAATTCCTTTCAGATTATTCTTAAGGTTAGTTTTTTCAGAATCAGAGATTGGATTACCCTTCAACATTATCACTTTCAAATTTTTCATATCCTTTATTGTAGTTGGTAATTTTTCAATCTTATTGTTATCAATATAAAGCATTCTTAAATTTTCAAGATTAGATATTTCATCAGGAAGTTTTGAAATCTGATTATTATTTAGATTAAGAGAATTTAAATTAGTTAAATTGACTACACTATTATCAAAGTTTGTAATTTTATTGTCAGACAAATCAATTGTTCTTAGACCTTCTATTTTATTCAAATTAGCCGGGAATTTAGTTAAATTATTATTCTTCAATACTAAAGTCTTTAATTGTCCTAATTTAAAAAGTGATTCAGGTATATCACTAAAACTATTTTTATCTAAATATAGATCAGTTAAATTTTTTAATTCTAAAATATCAGTAGGGAAGTGTGAAAATTTAACATCAGATATCTTTAACATAGCTATATCTTGTAGCTTTGCGAAATTCTTAGGTAGCTGTTTTATATTAGAATTAGAAATATCTAATTTTTGTAATTTAGCTAAATTGCAAAAACCTTCTTTTATTGTATCTAAAGGGTTAGACGATATATTTAGGGTTGTCAAATCAGGTAACTTACCAATCTCATCAGTAATACTGCTAATTAAATTATTTTGCAAATCTAAATTCTTAAGAGATTTCATCTGTGCTATTTTTTTATCAATAGACTTAATTTTATTATTGCTCAAATCTAAATTGATTAGATTATCAGATGTAGTTAATGACTCAAAAAATTCAGTAATACCATTATTCTTAATAGATAAATCAGTTAATTTATTTAACTTAGAGAAATCAACATCAATTTTCTTGATATCATTTTTGTCGATAACTAACTTTTTCAAATTAACTAAGTTAGCCAATTCCTTAGGTATAATGTTAATTTGATTATCGTTTATCTCTAATACTTCTAATGATTTTAATTTAAAAATTACATCAGGAAATTTGATAAATTTATTAAAACTTAATCTTAAAAATTTTATTTTTTCTAAGGTTCCTAACTCAGCAGGCAAATCAACTAATTGATTCCTTGATAAGTCAAGTCTTTCTAAATCTTTTAAATTTTTGATATTAATAGGTACCGAAGTCAGATTTTGGTTTGATAAATTAATATTATTGACATCTCTTGGATTTTTAATGGCTTCTTCAAAACCTTCTATACCTCGTTTAAAATTAGGATTCTCCTTTCTCTCCTTAAACTGTTGCCTAATAGAATCTAAAGTTCTAGATCCTCTTTTAATTCTATTAAACTCTGGCTTAGAATTATCATCTTGTGAATAAGAAAGGTTTGCTATCAATCCAAAAATGGAAATGAACAATAGTATTTTTTTCATATTTCTCAATATTTTGTTAATAAACAACTATTAGACGTAAGAAAGAAAATTTCGTTATTTAGATTAGCTCAAAATTTTGTTATTTTTTAATTTTCGTTCAAAGTATTTGGATAAATTTACAAAAGGTAAACCCAGCAAAAGATATAATATAGCTATTATTATTCCAGTACCGATATAATCGTAGTAGGTTGCACTCAATTGTGTGTACAACTTAGTTAATTCTACTAATGTAATCACTGATACTAATGATGAATCTTTTAACAAAGAAATAAAATCATTAGTCATCGGCGGGATTACTATTCTAAATGCTTGGGGGACTATTACATACCTTAAAGTTTGCCTTCTATTTAACCCTAGTGCCATCGATGCTTCAAACTGTCCTTTTGGAACAGCATTAAGACCAGCTCTATAATTTTCTGCCTCATAAGCCGCATAATTTAAACCTAAACCCAAAATGGCAGCAATAAATGGCGATAAACTAATGCCAATCGAGGGTAATGCATAAAAAATAAAAAATAATTGAATAAGTAAAGGTGTGCCCCTGATTATTTCAATATATAATATAGATATACTAGATATTACTTTTGGAGCATATATTCTAATAATTGCTAAAAATAATCCAAATACAATAGCTAATACCATAGATAAAATTGAAATATAAAGAGTAACAAATGCCGCCTGTATTATTAAGGGGAAAAAGCTTAGATACCTTGTTAAACGCTCTTCAAGACTTACATCTTTTAATTGAGATTCTATAAAATAATTATACTTATCAGGAGCAATCTTATTTTCGGAAAAGTCTTCAGTATAATTCCGCATTTGATTATTCCATAAGTCCCATCTTATTAGAATATTCTTTAATTCTCCTGATTTAATCAATTGATTAATAGCATAATCTAAACTATCTTTTAGTGATTTCTGCCCTTTTCTTATTACTATACCATATTTTGCCTCACTAACCTCAGCTTCTAATATCTTCAAACTTTTATTCCAACCTACATAATAAAGAGCAATTGGTGCATCTGCCAAAACAGCATCTATCCTTCCATTCTTAAGATCTTCAAATGCATTAAATTCACCCTCGTATGTAAGTGGTATTATTTTATGGTTTAACCTTAAAATTTTTTCTGCTAATGAATTTTTGAGAGCACCAACTTTTTTGCCATCTAACATAGAATAATTCTTTATATCTTTATTATTTTGCCTAACTAAGATTCTCAGGTGAGTAATATAATAAGGAATACTAAATAGAACTTCTTTCTCTCTTTCATCGGTAATTTCTATCCCATTTACAGCAATATCATAGTCTTGTCTTTTAAGACCGGGGATCAAACCATCCCACTGATTTTGGACAAAAACTTCTTTTACATTTAAAGTTTTTGCAATTTCTTTCATTAGATCTACTTCAAATCCTATTAAATGGCTCGGATGATTTGGATCTTGGAAAATATATGGAGCATTACCTTCGGCATCTGCTGCCCATTTAATTGTAGTAGCTATCGAGCTATTATAAAAAATACAAAGTGTAATTATTATTATATAAATTACTTTCATAAGCTATTCAATTAATACCTTATTTAAATAGTTAATTGTTTTATTATCTTTAGGGTTTAATAATATATCCGAAGGTGCTCCAGATTCTACAAATTGTCCCGAATCCATATAGTATATTTTATCAGAAATCGATTTAGCTAATCCTATAGAATGAGTTACCACTATTTGTGTCATTCCATTCATTTTTAGATAATTCATAATATCTATTACATCTTTAACTAATTCAGGATCCAATGCAGAAGTTGGCTCGTCATACAACATTATTTTAGGATCTAAAACTAACGCTCTACATATAGCTACTCTTTGCTGTTGTCCACCCGATAATTGATGAGGATACCTATTCTGGTATAGTTCTAATCCAAAATCTTTTAGTATATTTATACACTTTACTGTTGCTTCTTCATCTTGGTAATTTAAAGTCAGTATCAATGATAATTTTAAATTATCCAGAACTGTCAAATGAGGGAATAAATTATAGGATTGGAATAAAAAACCCACTATTTTTCGAATTGCATTGATCTTTTTCTTTAATTCATTATCTGCTAAATATTCGTTATTTATATTCCTTTGAATCTTCTTAGTGTTATTTCTACTTGATTGAGCTTTCAAAAAATCGTTACTATGAAATGTATATTTATCAATTTGGTAAGTGCCAGAAGTAAATAACTCAAAAAAAACTAGTGATCTTAGAAAAGTTGTTTTCCCACAACCAGACCTACCAATAATAGAAATTGTCTCACCTCTAACTACATCTATAGAAAGATTTTGTAATACATTATGATTCGATATCATTAAACTCGAATCTCTAATACTAATTATATTACTATTTGATTGATTCAATAATTAATAGCCTTTAATAATTTGTCATTATATCAAAATTAAAGAAAAAAAATGATATAATAAAAACTAATTAAAGGCATTATATTTTATTCTTGTTCACTAAGCCATCTTTCTGTATCTATAGCTGCTATACAACCAGATCCTGCTGCTGTAATTGCTTGCCTATAAACTAAATCTTGTACATCTCCACAAGCAAATACACCGGGTATATTAGTATATGAAGATTTGCCTTGAGTAATTAAGTATCCTTTTTCATCAGTATCTAAGATATTTTGAAATAAACTAGTATTTGGTGAGTGTCCTATAGCTAAAAATACACCACCCGCTTCCAGAGTAGTAAGTTCTCCAGTTATTACATTCTTTAATCTAATATGGGTTAACTTCTTAATTCCCATTTTTTCTTCACCTAAATATTCATCTACTATGCAATTTGTAATAATCTTAATTTTAGGGTTTCTTTTTACCCTATCTAACATAATTTTTGAAGCACGAAATTCATCTCTTCTATGCACTAATGTAACAGACTCACCAAAATGTGTTAAATATTGTGCTTCTTCCATTGCAGTATCACCACCACCAATTACAAATATTTTTTCGCCTTTGAAGAAAAATCCATCACATGTAGCACATGCTGAGATTCCAGCGCCCCAATATGTCTTTTCACTAGGTATATCCAACAATTTAGCAGATGCACCTGTAGCTATAATTACTGCATCAGCAGTGTAATTTCCACTTTCAGATCTCAATTTAAAAGGTCTTTCGCTAAAATCAATTTGTTCTATAGTCTCATATTTTGTAATTGCCCCAAATCTCTGAGCTTGCTTTCTTAATACATTCATCATTTCTGGACCTTGAATACCTTCTGGAAATCCAGGATAATTCTCTACTTCTGTTGTTATAGTTAATTGCCCTCCGGGTTGTAGTCCTTCGAAAACTACTGTATCTAAATTAGCTCTTCCTGTATATAATGCTGCTGTCAACCCTGCTGGGCCACTACCAATTATTGCTACTCTATGATGTTTTACCATATAATTTACCTAAATTAAATTTATTAAATGTAGATTTTCAAATTCAAATTTAAAAAAAAATTATCAAAATTATATTGCTATTTGGTAATATGGACGAATATGCCTTATAATTTAATTTATTCTGATCTTAACCATTTGTGAATATCAGAATTACTCGCTTTGTAAGAAGGATAAAGAGATGCTATTGATGAGAGGATTATTGAGAAAATTGCTATAAAAATAATCTCAGAATAATTTACTTGTAGAGGTAGGGAATCTAAAATATACTTATGAGAATCTAAGCTAAAAATTTTAAAATTAATCTGCAACATCACTACTCCTAAGCCGATAATCAAACCAAATAAAGTCCCTAAAAGACCATTTAGTGAACCAAGCCAAAAGAATATATTATAAATATCATTTCTACTATAACCAATACTTCTTAAAATAGAAATGTCCTTACGTTTCTCTACAACGGTCATTGTTAATGAAATAAATATATTAAATATAGATAAAATAATTATTAAGCTTAGAATAGAGAACGTAGATAACTTTTCCATTCTCATAATTGAAAATAATACTGGGTTTAGATCTTCCCAAGTTCTTATTTTTAAGTGATTAGGTAATAATTTTTTAATCCTTAGCTTTACTCTATTTAGATTATCTATATTAATCAATCTTATATTTAATTGATTAATATAGCCAATTTTAGGATTTACAATTTGCAAAGCATTATTATAATCAATAAAAGTAAGAGTAGCATCATAATTTTTTATATTAGAATTAAATATTTCGCCCACAGTAAATAAATACCCTGAATTAATAGAATTACCTGAAATTAATCCATCTAAATCATTCAATCTTAGAATAGTAACAGTATCCTTATATCTTAGATTTAATTCATTAGAGATATCAATGCCTATAGATATTTTAGGCAAACTATTAATACTATTAACATGATTTATATCCTTATAAATATTACCTTTGTTAATAATTTTGTTGTCTGTGCTGACTTGTACTAGTTTTATTTTTTGAGAACTTAGCAGTAAACCACTGAAATTAATACTATATTGTATGTCTTTTATATCTTTATCATTTTTAAGATAATTAACAAAATTTGAATCTACATTAAAGAAACTATTGTCATCAGAAATAATTTGAATATGAGGATCGAAACCCAAAAATTGGTCCTTGGTTAATGATTGAAATCCATTGAAAATAGATAATACTACAATAAGTACAGCTACGCCAGCAGCAATACCAATAAATGATAAAAAGCTAATAATTGTAATAAATTGAAATTTCCTTTTAGCAAAAAAATACTTTTTAGCTATATACAAGCTGGGCATCATACAGATATTACATTCGATTTGATTTTATCTAAGAAATATTCTTGAGCTGATATAGCTTTCTCGCCGTCAAGAGGTTTTCTCTTTATATATTCACCATTCTGCTGCAATACCCAAGAATTGACATTATCTTCCCAATATATATCTAAAATATTCTTTAATTTTCTTTTTAATTTTAAATTTTGAATTTTAAACATTAATTCTACTCTTTTATGCAAATTTCTGCTCATCCAATCTGCACTTGATAGATAATACTCTTCATTTCCTCCATTATAAAAATAAAAGATTCTAGAATGTTCCAAGAATCTACCAATTATTGATCTGACCTCAATATTGTCCGAAACCCCCAATACTCCGGGTTTTAAACAGCAAGAACCTCTCACTAATAGCTTTATTTTGACACCTTTTTGCGATGCTCTATATAGAGCAGGAATAACCTCTCTATGTGCTAATGCATTCATTTTTGCTATTATCATACCTGGCTTTTCTGGAGTATGCATATCTATTTCTCTATTGATTAAATTGATAATATTATCTCTTAAATTAATAGGAGCAATAATAAATTTCTTCCAATCTTGATGATATGAATAAGCAGTTAAATAATTAAATAGATATGTAGCATCTTCAGCAAAATCTTTATCAGCAGTAAAAAATCCTATATCTGTATATTGTCTTGCTGTAATTTGATTATAATTACCAGTAGATAAATGTAAATACGTCTTTAATTCATCACCTTCTTTGCGGACAATCATTGCAATTTTGCAATGAGTTTTTAGACCTGGTACACCATATACTACATGAGCACCCACACGCTCCAAAGCTTTAGCCCAAATAATATTTTTCTCTTCATCAAATCTTGCTTTTAATTCCACAAACGCTGTAACATATTTGCCATTTTCTGCTGCCTTTTTAAGAGCTTCTACTATTTTAGAATTTAAGCCAGTTCTGTACAAAGTAATTTTAATAGCAAGCACATCCTCATCACAAGCAGCTTCGTTAATTAATTTCAATGTAGTATTAGAAAATGATTCGAAAGGGTGATGTACTAATAAATCATTTTTAGTAATTTCCTTAAAAATATTTCTATTTTCACCGAATTCAATTGGGATATATGATTGAAAAGGGATATCTTTCAAATTCCATATATCTAACCTATAGAGCTGCATAAAATCGCTTAGATTAAGTGGTCTTTTATGTACATAAATGTCATTTGGCTCCAAATCCAAGGCATTCATCAACAAATTCACCAAATATTCTGGCATTTTAGCACTAACTTCCAATCTTACAGCAGCACGCTCCCAATTTCTTTGCTTAATTTGTTCTGCTAGTTCTGATAATAAATCGTCAGCCTCATCTTCAGCAATTTCTACATCTGCATCTCTCGTAACTCTAAAAGTACTAGCCACGTCTACATTGAATCCGGGGAATAGCTCATCTGAAAACGCTTTAATAATATGTTCTATTAAAATATAATGATAGCCACTGCCAGCTTCTAATTTAATAAACCTTGGTAATACTGCTGGTAATTGCACAAAAGCTACATGCTTCAATTCTATTTTTTGCTTCCTATCACTCAATACAAAAGCAATATTTAAACTTCTATTAATTAACCTTGGAAACGGGCTTGTAGGGCCTAAACTAATAGGAGTTAGTATAGGCATAATTTTTTTATAAAAAATCTCTCTTAATTTTAATTTATTATTTTCATCTAAATATTCGAATTTGTGAAAATATACACCATTACTTTCTAATTTTGGAAAAATACTATTTATTAAAATATCCTCTTGTTTACGATAGATAGGTAATAACTTATCTCTAATTTCAATTAATTGATTTCTTGGGGTCATGCCATCGTAAGAAAGCTCTGCAATACCACCAGTTACTTGACTTTTCAGACCTGCAACTCTTATCATAAAAAACTCATCTAAATTAGAGCTTACTATAGCACAAAATTTTAGCCTTTCTAAAAGTGGTTGGTTTGGATTTTCTGCTTCTGATAATACTCTTCTCTGAAATTCAATAAGGCTAAGTTCTCTATTAAAAAATAAATCGGGATTATTAATCAAGTTAATACTAGGCATATTTAAATCATTATTACTATTTGTTATATCCATATTATCAAAATTATAAAAAATTAAGTAATAAATAAAAAGAAATAACAATAAAATGGTATAAATATTGTTGTTATATAAAATGGCGGAAAGAGAGGGATTCGAACCCTCGGTACCGTTGCCGGTACACACGCTTTCCAGGCGTGCCAGTTCAACCACTCCTGCATCTTTCCGTTTTGGTGCTTGCAAAAGTAGTTTATTTTAATGAGATAAAAAAGAGATATTTAGTGGATAATTCAAAAAGAAAATTATTAAAGAGTATTGGTTTAATTAGTTCAGGAGTGATTCTACACAATAATTTGAAAGCAGGATATTATATTGAAGATGAAGGCAATTTGCTCTATTATAATGACCAAAAATCAAATAT
>JBDHXE010000023.1:0-20148 GCA_039810525.1 Chlorobiota bacterium
CAAAACTGAATTTATTAAAGGAATATGTCAATATTTTTCGGTAGAAGATGTAGTAACAAGTCCTACTTTTGCTTTAATTAATCAATATATTGGATTGAAAGACAATAAAGAATTTAGTATTTTTCATTTGGATTTGTATAGAATTAACAATAGTGCTGAATTAGATGAAATCGGTTTTGTTGAATGTTTAAACGATAATACAGCAATTAAGTTAATTGAGTGGCCTCAAAATGCAGGCAATAGAATCGTTACGTATAATTATAAAATTAGTATTGAGATAGATAAAAATAACCCTAATATAAGATATATAGAAATATTAGATAATAACTAAAAAGCTCCATAACAATGTGTATATGAAGCTTTTTAATTAATTTAGATTTTATTATTATTTCTCTATAAATGCTTTGTAGGCATCTGCATCCATTAAAGATTCAATTTCGGATAGATCAGAGATTTCAAATTTAACTATCCAGCCATTTCCATAAGGATCGGAATTAACAATTTCTGGCTCATCGTTAAGAGGTTGATTGACTTCTATAATCTTGCCCGTAACTGGTGAAAATAATTCAGCGACAGTTTTTACAGCTTCGATTGTACCGAATGATTCTCCCTTTTTTACAGAAGCAGATTGGTTAGGTATATCTACATAAACTATATCTCCTAATTCTCCTTGGGCATGTTCGGTAATGCCTACTGTACCAATATTGCCATCTATTTTGATCCATTCGTGATCGTCGGTATATCTTAAGTATTGAGGGAATTCCATATTTATCTCCTAATTAATATTGTAAGGTTTACTAATTTTTCAAATATAAATAAAATTTATTAAAGTGAGTTCCAATCATGCCGCTCTAAATATTTTGTATCGATATTTCCATCAATAAAATCTTTATTTTGCATCATTTTTTTGTGAAAAGGTATTGTAGTCTTGATACCTTCTATTATAAATTCATCTAATGCCCGATACATTTTAGCAATTGCTTCTAATCTAGTAGGCGCAGTTGTTATTAATTTTGCTATTAAAGAATCGTAGTTTGGAGGAATAATGTATCCTTGATAAGCATGGCTATCTACTCTGACTCCATGACCTCCGGGTGCATGAAAAACATCGATTCTACCTGGGCTTGGTCTAAAATTATTTTCTGGATCCTCAGCATTTATCCTGCACTCTATAGAATGAAATAGAGGATCTGATTTTTTTAGAGATAATTTTTCGCCAGAGGCAACCAGAATTTGCTCTTTAATTAAATCAATGCCAAGAGATTGCTCTGTTACAGGGTGCTCTACTTGTATTCTGGTATTCATTTCCATAAAATAAAAATTTAGATCATTGTCTACCAAATATTCTATTGTACCTGGTCCATAGTACCCAACAGCTTTTGCACCAAGCTCGGAGGCATCTCCCATTTTGGTTCTTAGTATTTTATCAACTACCGGAGAAGGAGCTTCTTCAATTAATTTTTGATGTCTTCTTTGAGTGGAGCATTCTCTTTCGTTTAAATGAATAATATTACCATATTTATCGCCAAATACTTGAATTTCAATGTGCCTTGAACCTATAACTAATTTTTCCATATATAAGTCTGGATTTCCAAAAAAAGAACTTGCTTCGCTCTGAGCTATTTCGAATGCAAATCTTAATTCATTCTCGTTTTGGACCATTCTCATACCTTTGCCACCGCCACCAGCTACTGCTTTTAGCATTATTGGGTAACCAATTTCTTTAGCTGTTTTAAGTGCTTCATCGTAATCTTTCAAAATACCTATGCTCCCGGGTACAACTGGTACTCCAGCATTTCTCATAGTTTCTTTTGCAACTGATTTATTACCCATTTTTCTAATAGCTTCCGCACTCGGGCCAATGAATGTAATGCCATGATCATTGCAAATATCAACAAATCTATCATTTTCGGCTAGAAATCCATATCCTGGATGAATAGCATCAGCATTAGTTATAATTGCAGCAGATATAATAGAAGGAATATTTAAGTAGCTATTTTTACTAAGTGCTGGACCTATACAGACAGCTTCATCAGCAAATTTAACGTGCAAAGAATTTGCATCTACTTCCGAATAAACTGCAACAGTAGCTATACCTAATTCCTTACAAGCTCTTATTATTCGTAACGCTATTTCTGATCTATTAGCAATTAAAATCTTCTTAATCATAAATTATTCCGCTTTTATTAAGAAAAGGGGCTGATTAAATTCGACTGGCTTGCCATTTTCTACCAAAATCTTTTCGATGATACCGTTTTTATCGGATTCAATTTCATTCATTAGTTTCATAGCTTCTATTATACACAAAGTATCGCCAGATTTAATTTTACTACCAATTTCTACAAAAGAGGGTGAATCGGGCGATGGAGCTCTGTAAAAAGTACCTACAATAGGCGAATATATAGTATGATAGTTTTCTGTAGAATTACTCTTAGTGTCGGTTACTTGAATAGTAGTATCTTTTGTAAGAGAAGATTGATTATTGGGATTATTATATGCTTGAGGAATTTCTGATTCTGGAATAATTGGAGAAATATAATTTACTTTTTGATTAGAAGTCTTAGCAGATAATTTAATATAAACTCCTTCTTCATCTATTTCTAAATTTGTTGCTTTACTTTCGTCAAAAATCTTTACTAACCTTCTTAAATAATTTAAATCCATAAATATCTCCAAATTAATTATAAATATATGATTGAATATTAAAACGAGAAATTATTTTAAGGTATTTGAGGTGACGAGAGGATTCGAACCTCCGTAGGCGGTTTTGCAGACCGCAGCCTAGCCACTCGGCCACGTCACCATAAAGTACAACAAAAGTAATCAATATTTTATAATTGACAAAGTAAATTTTTCTTTTTGATAATTTTAATAAAAACATTACTTTTGCAATCAAATTTATGCGGAAGTGGTGAAATTGGTAGACACGCCATCTTGAGGGGGTGGTGCCCAATGGGCGTAGGGGTTCAAGTCCCCTTTTCCGCACAAAAGCGAAGGTTTTAATAGATTTAATTATTTAATTGGTTATATATTTATTAAGAAGTCCCACAGCTCGAGGTTGTGGGACTTCTTTTTTTGCTAAAATTACTGATTAATTAAATCACACACATTATATAAATTAGTTAAATAGAGTTTTTTACTATGTTAAAAATAGCTCATTCTAAAATCTATTTATATTTTTTAGGATTTGCTTTTATATCTTCAATTAAATTATTTTTTATATTTTTCATCATTTGTATATCTTCATCTACTAACTTTTCAATTTGTGCATCTGATAATGTTTTTAAAAGTTCAGGTTGTTTGTCTTTTAGTTTTGTAATAATCTTCTCTTTCAGTTTTTTTCTTATTTCTAATAAATATTGTGGGTCGTCAATTTTATCAATATGGATAGTTTCTGAGTTGTTATTATTCTCTATTGATGTGTTTAAACCTTGACTTGCAAAGTTCTTTAAACTATTAGCTAATGTTTTGATATTAATAGTAAACACTAACATTGTATCTTTATTGATATTAATTAAAGTATCCGGAGCAAGATAATTAGCAATTGTACTGCCGAATATATCTAATAATTGCGTTTTTCTCAAATCATATAATGAAAGTGTATCTTGCATAAATTCATCATTTGACGAATTTAATATTTCATCACAAAGTTGAATAGCTCTTTCTTCATATTTTGAATTGGCATTCTTAATCGAACTCCCATTATGATGATAGATAAAAGCGGCATAATATTTACTTATTTGCGAGGACAATAAAGAATCATTATCAATACTAATTATTTTAGATAATCTGATAGAATCATTAGTATTTAATAAATCTATTGGCATAGTTTTTAAACTATCAAGCAGAAAACCTCTATCATTTTGGTCAGATTTATAAATTTCTTTTAATACACTATCTACATTATTCATTTTAATTTGGCAAAAAGCGTAATCAAATGGTAAAAACCAATATAGCATACTTAAAATAAAAATAAATTTAATAGATTTTAATATTATGATCATATAAATAACCTCATTTTAACTGTGAGGACTGGTTACTTAAAACCAGCCCTCTTTTAATTTTAAATAGGTTGTAAAGTTTCTAAACTGATTGTAACATCAAAATCACAGAGATCAACATCAAACAACCCCCATATAATGCTAATATCCTTAACCCCTCTAATTCTCAAAGTATGGTTGACATCATCTTTTGTTACTTTTACATCATGATAAGTTGTATCAATAAAACTATAACTCTGATTATTGGGTCCCCCACCATACTTCAACCCATCATTAGACAAACTGCCAGTAGCTAAAATATTAGAATTTATATCCCATATTTCATACCCACTAAAATTGTTTCCTAGTATTGATACTACTAAAATTGCAAAGCTACCTTGATTAGAAACTGGATCTATTCCAGCTAAAAAACTTACAATTCTTTTATTGGGTGCAACTTGTGCTTTGACCCACTCATTTGCAATAAGATGATATGATTTAAATCCGTTAGAAATAGCTTCCGTAGCTGTTTCTCTTGAAAATATCACGCCATATACTTTTTCGAAATCACAAATGTTTCCATTAAAATCTAAAATACCTTGTAACATATTAATTTTCCATAAATATTATAAAAATAACCAAACATACAACTTAACATATAGTACTTATTTACATCAATACTTCGAAAGTTAAATAGATGGACCACGAGCCCGTCTTGGAAATTTTAATTTGAATTTTGATTTATTACAATAATATTGGTAGTGTACGTCAATGTATAGTACCGAAGTACCGAAGTATCTATTTGTACATTTGGATTTCATTTCTATCGTTAAAATCATTTTTATAAAATCAGCTATTTACACTTTTGCAACTTAATTAATTTCACTTATATATGCAAGAGGTATTTTTAAAGATTAATTATTTTTTTTAGTTTTATTATAAAAAATTCTTTAATTAATATAATATATGATTTTTGATAGCTCAAAACAATAAAGGCTGACTTAAATAAAAATCAGCCTTTATAATTATTATATTATACTAATTTAATACGTATAATTATTTATTTGTTTGGTGTTTCAGCAACAGTTTTTACTTCACTTGTTTCATTTTTAGCTTCTACTTTTGTATCTTTAGAGGTAGTGCAGCATGAGCCTTTAGAATTCTTCAATGAAGCTGTTTTCTTATCAGAGCAAGATTTCATATCAGAACAAGTCTTAGTATCACAATCTTCCTTAGATTCTTTTAAAGCTGTTTTTTTAACACTTGTTTCGCAAGAAGTATTTTTAGCTTTTGTAGAGCAGCATGATTTAGAATTAGATGCAGTTTTGTCGCACGCGAACATATTTGCTGAGCTAAGAGCAAACACAAATATAACGACAGCAGCAAGAATTTTTAATTTGTTCATAAGAACTCCTTTTAGAAATTAATAATAATATAAGGACAAATTTTTCTAATTATCTAATTAATTTATCACAAATATAATGTATAGACATATTAAATCAAAATAAGTTACATATAAAAATTAAATATTTGTTGAATTACGTTATTTTATTATAAAATTAAATATTAAGCATTGATTTTGAGGAGTATTAATAAATTAAATATTGCTCTTGAAATAATATATAAATTTATAGAAGTCAAAATTAATTATACCTATGCTATTTTTAGCAAATTTAACAATATTTGTTAATGAATTGCAATTCATAAAATATTAAATCGTGAATTGTGATACTTTATTTTCAAATATGAATAATTATATCAATATATGGGAAAAACATCAGAGAGCAATGGTAAATCGTTGGTAATAGTTGAGTCTCCAGCAAAAGCTAAAACTATCGAGAAATATCTAGGAAGTGATTATATTGTAGCTTCAAGTATAGGGCATATAAGAGATTTACCTAAAAAGAATTTATCGATTGATATCGAAAATGGTTTCAAACCAATCTATGAGATAACGACTGATAAAAAGAAAATTGTAAATGAATTGAAGTCTCTTGCTAACAAAAGTAAAGAGATATTATTAGCAACGGACGAGGATCGTGAAGGTGAAGCTATTGCATGGCATTTATCGGAAATATTAGGATTAGACCTTAACAAAACAAAGAGAATAGCTTTTCATGAAATTACTAAAAAGGCAATTAGTGATGCAATTAAAAATCCAAGATATCTTGATATTAATTTAGTGAATGCTCAACAAGCAAGAAGAGTTTTAGATAGGTTAGTAGGGTATGAATTATCGCCTGTATTATGGAAAAAAGTACAGAGAGGGCTATCTGCTGGGCGTGTTCAATCAGTTTCTGTAAGATTGATAGTAGAAAGAGAAAGAGAAATTGATAATTTTGAGTCAGAATCTAATTTCAAAGTTAATGCAGAATTTTTATCAGTTAATAATAAGATTTTGCCTGCTGAATTAAAATCTCGATTTCCAAATTTAGAAGCAACTAAAAAGTTCCTTTCCTCTATTATCAATTCAGAATTTGTAGTTAATGATATTAATGTAAAGCCAGCAAAGAGAACTCCTTCTGCACCTTTTACTACTTCCACTTTGCAACAAGAAGCATCAAGAAAGCTAGGTTTCTCTGTAAAACAAACTATGGTATTAGCTCAAAAATTGTATGAATCTGGTAAAATAACATATATGAGAACAGATTCGGTAAATTTATCTGATTTTGCTCTTGAAATGTCTAAAGATGTTATAAATAGCGAATTTGGTAGTAAATATCATAAGCAGAGAAAATATAAAAACAAGAATGAGTCAGCTCAAGAAGCCCACGAAGCTATTAGACCTACTGATATGAGTATTAGTACTATCAATAGCGATAGAAATGCTTCTAAATTATATGAATTAATTTGGAAGAGAACAATTGCGAGTCAAATGGCAGATGCAGAGCTTGAGAAAACGACTATTAATATTTCAATCTCTAACTCATTAGAAATATTTCAAGCGGTAGGTGAAGTTGTAAAGTTTGATGGTTTTTTAAAACTTTATCTTGAAAGCACTGATGATGATGAAAATAATAGTGAAAGCGATAGTATTTTGCCACAAGTAAGTGTAGGCGAAAAATTAGATTATAGTAAAATAATTGCTAAAGAAATTTATAAAAACCCTCCTCCCCGATTTACTGAAGCTAGTTTAGTTAAAAAGTTAGAAGAAATGGGTATTGGAAGACCATCAACCTATGCACCTACAATATCTACTATTATAGATAGGGGTTATGTAGTAAAAGAAGATAGAGAGGGCAAGGTAAGAGAAATTAATTTATTATCAATTATTGATAAGGAACTGAAAGTAGAAATAAAGCAAGAAAATTATGGAAGTGAAAAACAAAAGCTCTTCCCTACTAATACAGGTATGGTAGTAAATGACTTTTTAGTAAAATATTTTCCTGAAATAGTAGATTACAATTTTACTGCTAAAATTGAAGAAGAATTCGATGGAATTGCTAATGGAAATTTAGTATGGAATGAAATGATTGCAAATTTTTATACTCCATTTAAAGAAACAATTGAAAAATCAAATGAAATTAAAAGATCAGAGTCAGGTCAAGTTAGATTAATAGGAATAGAGCCAAAGTCTGGGAAGCAAATTAGTGCTAAAATTGGAAGGTTTGGACCAATGTTACAATTAGGAGAATCGGATACTGATGAAAAACCAAGATTTGCTCCTTTGCCTAAGCATCTGAGGATGGATCAAATTACTATTGAAGAAGCGATAAAATTGTTCGATCTCCCTAGATTGATAGGTGTCAATAATGATGGTGAAGAGCTGATTGCTCAAATTGGAAGATTCGGACCTTACATAAAAGGTGGGAGTACTTTTGTATCTATTAACGAAGATGAATTATTTAGCATTACTTTAGAAGATGCTATCGAAAGAATTGAGCAAAAAAAGTTTATCAAAAATAACAATATTATTACTGAGTTTGACGAAGACAAAAATATCAAGGTGTTAAAAGGTAGATTTGGACCATATATTACTAATGGTAGTATAAATGTGAAAGTCCCTAAAGGATTTACTCCCGAAATATTATCGTATGCCGAATGTAAAAAATTAATAGATGATGCAAAAGAAAAGAAGCCTACAAGGGCAAAAAAGACAACAACAAAAACTACTAAGAAGTAATATTAATAGTATGAAACTGGCTCATTAGTCGGCTTCATATATTTTTTGTTTACATTTTCTTGCTTAGAATTAAATCTGGTTATAGTATAATTAAATATGCAGATTAAAAAATAAATTGTATAGCAAATCAATTATTTTTCGCTATTATATTTATAATATAACTGATTATATTCTTCTAACATACGTGTAGTATTGTATTTTGACTTAATATAATTAAAAGAATTTAGAATCATAGTAGCCCATTTATCAGCATTATTTTTTATTAATATAATATTTTGGATTTCATTAAATATCAAAGAAGCGATTTCATCATTCTGAAAGTTGTTAATCCTTTTATTACCTATCTTAAACCCAATAGAAGGCTTATATGCTTCATCCCACCACCCATCAAGAATACTAAGATTAATTGCTCCATTTAAACATGCTTTCATTCCAGAAGTACCACATGCTTCTAGACCTCTAATAGGATTATTTAACCATATATCACTTATTCCTAATATTGCTTTTGCTTTTGAAATATTGTAATCTTCAATAAATATTATATTATTTTGTAGATTATTCGCAAGAATTTTAGTTAAAATATCTCTAATGATTGCTTTTCCTTCTATATCAGCTGGATGAGCTTTGCCAGATATTAAAATTTTTGTATTTTGATGCTCCATAAAAAATAATTTTAATTTTTGTATATAAGTAAACAAAATATTAGCTCTTTTGTATGGTGCAAATCTTCGAGCAAATCCTATTATGATATCATCATCATAAATTACAGTATTTTTGTATAATTCCTTTAAAGAAAGGCTTTTATTATAAAATGAATTATAGTTTAATTCTGATAATATTCTTTTTTTTAACATTTGTTTAGCATTTACTATATCAATTTTTAGTGGTTGATTATTTATAAATGTAGCAAATTCTTGTGGTAGCCAATCTTTGATATAAATTCCATTGGTAACGTTATCAAAGCTAATATCTTCTTTGATAATTTTCCACATTTTTGTTGCTACTTTATTGTGTAATTTTGAGACGCTATTGTATCTATTTGAAAGTCTAATTGCGAAAGCAGTCATAGAAAAATTAAACTTATTCTGGTAAAAGCCTAAATTAATAAAATCATCAAAACTTATATATCTTAACAATGAAGAATTCATAAGAATTTCTTTAAGTAAATCTATAGCAAACTCTTCATTACCGTGGATAATTGGAGTATGAGTAGTAAAATAATTTGATAATTTCACTTTTTGAAAGGCCTTTTCAAATGGTATATTATTATCTACCATTATATTAATTCTTTCTAATAAGGCAAATGCAGCATGTCCTTCATTTATATGCAATATATCTATATCATAATTAAGATAATTCATTATTTTTATTGCGCCTTGGCCAAGAAGAATTTCTTGTAATAATCTAAGTTCCCTAGAAGGAGTATATAACATTTCAGTGATTATAGCTAATTCACCATTGCTATCTATATCACTATCAATAAGATATAAATTGATGTTAGCAATATTTGTAATCAAAACTTTAAATAAAATATTTCCAATATTTGTTTTTATTTCAAATATTTTAATTTCATTATTTTCTTTAAGATAATTGTTCGAATTATAAGAAACTGTATTTATATCTTGATTAGATATTTGGTTGAATTTATCATCAAATGTTTGATTAAAATATCCATTTTTATATAATAACCCAACGCACAAAATAGGATATGAATTGTCGGAGGCTTCTTTAATAAAATCTCCAGCTAAAATACCTAATCCTCCAGCATAATTGTTTAAATTTTCATCATAACCATATTCTGGGCTAATGTATAATATTTTCTTTTTGCTTATATTTACCAATTATAAATTTCCTTTTTAAATTATTATTTTAAAATTGCATTTTCATCGAAAGTAATTTAATGATAAAAACCGAAATATTAGATGGTTTAAAAGATTTAGAGCAAGCTATTCAAATTGCTGGTGATTCATTGTTAAATAATGAACCATTAGTCTTCCCTACCGAAACTGTTTATGGAGTAGGGGCTCTAATCTATAATGAGAATGCAATTAGAAAAGTCTTTGAGATTAAAGAAAGAAATTATGGTAACCCACTGTCTGCTCATATTAGCACAATTGAAGATGTAAATTATTTATGCGATAATATTCCAGAGTTATTCTGGAAAATAGCAGAAAAATTTTTACCGGGACCAATTTCAATTATTTTAGAAAAGAATGAATCTGTACCAGATATAGTAACTGGTGGTCTTAAATCTATAAATATTCGAATGCCTGATAATTTTATATTTTCGCAATTATCAAAATATGTAAACCAACCAATAGCTGCTACATCAGCTAATTTATCAGGTAGGCCATCTCCAAATACAGCTATTACAGTCTTTGATGATTTGAATAATAGAGTAAAATATATTATTGATGGAGGTAGATGTAAATATGCAATAGAGTCTACTATTATTAGTTTAATTGGTTCAGAGCCTGTTTTGATAAGACCAGGTGTAATAGAACAAACATCTATAGAAGCTGTACTAAATATGAAATTAGTTTCAAATAATAGAAATTTAGTAAAAATTGGTAGCTCATATCAATCATCAATCAATAGACTTAGTTTTGAAGTATATATATGCGAATCAATTGAAATTATAAAAGAATATTTGAACAACGAAAAATCAAAAAATAAGGTATTATTATTGCTTAGCTATGATAAGATTAATATGATTGATCATAATTATAAAATAATATTGAGTGTTGAAAACCTTTTTGAGAGTATTAGATATGCTGAGAAAAACAATTTTGATACAATAATCATTCTTTTTGATGAATTTGTAAAAAATATAGATTTAATTAAACACAGATTAAAATTTGCAAAAAAATTAGGGTAAAATGGACGAGTACGAAAGAGAAGTAGTAATTACAAATAGGGCTGGGCTACATACACGACCAGCTTCTATGTTAGTCAAATTATCTTCAAAATATAATTCAGAAATATATTTGATTAAAGATGGTTTTACTATCAATGCAAAAAGTATAATTGGTGTAATGACATTGGCTGCAGAATATGGCTCTAAATTAACTATTAAAGCAGAAGGTATTGATGCACAAGAAGCTGTAGATAATATCGCTATTCTATTTGATAATGGATTCGATGAACCATAATGGACGAATTAAGTAAAAATATTATATTAAGTCAGAAATCTTTTAGTTCTGATAATGGAATTTTGAAGGGCATTCCATCTTCGAACGGGATTGTAGTAGGTAAGTCTTTTGTTCAAGAAGATTTAGTAGCTATTATACCAGACAATAAAACTCAGATAATAAATACTGATGAAGAATTATCAAAAATGGGAAATGCTTATAATTCTATAAGAAAGGAATTTGCTGAATCTTTACTAAAAATTGCAGCTTCCAATATTAGTATCAGAAGCATTATTGAAGCTAACTTATTAATTATTAATGACATTTATATTGAAAATGAAATTTTGAATTTAATTAAAAAAGGATATACTGCCGAAAGTAGTGTTTCTAAAGTATTTGATTTACAAAAATCATTCTTCAAAAGTTCTAAAGATCCAATTTTGAGAGAACGAAGTATAGATTTGGATCATATCAAGCAAAGAATAATTAACCAATTGAAGTACCAAATTATTAATTTCGATATAGCTCATAATAAAATATTGGTGGTTGATCAAGTTACACCTACTGATCTTTTACATTTTATAGAGTCTGGTATTATAGGCTTAATTACTGAAGTCGGTGGTATCACTTCGCATGTATCTATAATAGCACGTGCATACGATTTACCTTCAGTAATCGGAATAAAAGATGCAACTCAAATAATTAAGAACAATTGCAATGTGGTAATTGATGGCTATACTGGTATTGTTTATTACAATCCCGGATACTCAATTATCAAGCAATATAAAACAAAGATTGAGACAGTAAGAGAGCATAAGCAGAAAATTGGTAAGTTGGTTAATGTACCATCTATTACAAAAGATGGCAAAAGGGTTATAATTTCTGCAAATGCTGATAAATATGAAGAAATCCTATCAGCAATGATGACTGGTTCCGAAAGTATTGGTCTATTACGTTCTGAAACAATTATTATGGCATTTGGTAAGATTCCAGATGAAGAGACTCAATTTGCAATATATGACAAATTAGCTCAGACAGTATATCCTAAACAGATTACAATTAGAGTATTTGATATTGGTAGTGATAAATATTCGGAAGGTATCCCATTGAAGGAAAACAATCCAGCTCTTGGATTTAGGGGCATTAGATATTTGTTGGGTAGAGAAGATGTATTCAGGAGTCAATTAAGGGCAATATTACGGGCTACATATATGAAGAATATTAAGATTCTTATCCCAATGATTACATCAACTACTGAATTAATTAAATCGAAGTCAATAATTGACTCTGTAATTTCAGAATTACTAGCACAAAATGTTTTAATTGATAATAATGTTAAAATTGGTATAATGATAGAGACTCCAGCAGCAGTGGCAATAGCAGATGAATTATCAAAATATTGTGATTTCTTTAGCATAGGTACAAATGATCTTACTCAATATACTCTTGCAGCTGATAGAGGGAACTCATTAGTTAACGATTATTATGATTCGTTTCACCCTGCGATTATTAGATATATAAAATATATTTGCGACTCTGCACATCGAAATAATATTACTGTATCTGTTTGTGGTGAATTAGCTGGTCATAGTGCAGCAACAGGATTATTAATAGGATTAGGAGTAGATGAACTAAGTGTAGCTCCTTCGTTAGTATTAGAATTAAAAAATAAAATTATTAATTTTAATTATAGAAAGATTAAGCGGTTAGCTAACCGTGTTCTCAAATTAGCAGATTCAGATTGTATTTTAACTGAACTTGAAAGTAATAATAATTTATAATTATATTTATTTAATTAGAGTATTATCTAATATAAAGTATCAATTTTTTTATCTAAGACGTAAATACTAACTTGTTTGGCACCTATATTAGAATAGCCATATTTAGATTCTAAATTATTAATCATAAGGTTAATATCTCGTTTAATTCTTTCGTCATAAGTATTGAATGAATTAGTACCAAAGTCTATAATACCTCTTCTGAAATTATCATTGTTAATATAGGGAGCCAACACATCTTCTTTTAAATTTTTGGTATATTTATCGAATAGGTTTTTGAACTGCTTGGTTTCAGTAATCTTTTTATTATTGACTCTAATTTCTTGTGATAAGGTTTGGGTAATATATTCACTTAAAGAATTATTTCTAAATTGTTTACGGGCAGTTGGTGTAGAGCTAGCCCCAAGAATTCTTATCTCAAATGAATTTAGTAATTCGTCGGTCACTTGCACTGTTTCAGAATTATAATTATTTTTCTTAATATCACCAATCTCATAGTTGATAGCAAAAAGGTAGTTAATAATTTCATCGCTTATATGCTTTTCGTTATATGAATATAGAGAGTCTTTTACTTGCTGTAAACAATCATAGTCATACAAATCAATTAATTTGTCTATCAAATCTGATGGAATATTTACATTTAACTCATCTTTTTTGCTATCAAAATAATTTTTTACATCTTCCATAGTTATCAAACGTTCAGATAATTCAAATTTTGCCATAAATTCTGAAAAAACAGAAAGAGATTTCCTACCAGATATTCCCTTTTGTCCTTCATTCTCTGAATTTGATATTATTTCTTTTCTAATATATCGATTAAATTTTTTTAGATCTTCTTCACTTAGCCAATCTGGGAGTTTGCCAATAAATATTTGCATTTTTAATAAGAGCAAATTCTTATCTAAGTATTTGCTATAATTTTCTGGTTTTGTAATCCATTTTCGTAAAGCTGGTGCTTCGGTATCTAATCGTGTTGCTATAATTACTTTCGCAAAATTTTCAAGTACATTATTTAAAAATTTGTTCCTAATACCTACGCCAAATTTATTTTCATAAATAGCAACTTCTATATTATAATCCAAAATATAAGGTATAGTAACTGAAATTATTCTATCTTGGAAGGATTTAACTTTATCGTAATGAACCTTATCTTCTGGATTAACAAGTCCGATAAAAAATGTTTTAATTTTTTCTTCGGTTAACTCTACCTTGTGTACTCCATCTGAAATAATACCATGATAAGCTTTCAATCTATCAATATTGAATTCTTTAATATCCATTAAAGTTAAAATACCATTATTAGTTTTAGCAAGATATGAAAAAGTATATTTGACATCATCATGCTTCAGCAAATCATTTATCATATATTGCAGTGCGGGCTTACTAAGATAAGAGGTTATCTCTGGATCGCCGGGGTTAAAGACAGATATCCCTTCACCTAATTGCCTATTGAAATAATTTTTTCTAGCCCACAACATAGAAAAGACTTCCAATGGATCTTTTAGTCGCTCTAATAGTGATTTAGTAATAGAATTACAAATAGCACAGGGTGTATCTTTGAGCACCCATTCGTATTGTTTGTCATTAAATAATTTAGTCTTAAACTCGCTATCAGGGATCAATTCATCTAAGAAATCCATTCTTAATTCTTTGGGGATTTGAAGTATTGGATGGTCATGATTAGGGCAACTGAATTCTAAATATTTTTCTGGTCTATTAATTATTGAGTTTTGAACATTTCTGCTACTTATTTGTTGCTCTGCATATTGATAACCTTGTAAATTAGGTATTTGGAAGCCTCCAAGTTTCTCAATATCCAGTCTCCAATAGGTTTTAAATGAAATACCTTCTGCTGTTTTCGAAAATTCTTCAAATTTCTTAAGAAGATTATTTAGGAATGTAGATTTACCACTTCCGGGGGGTCCTTCGAAAATATAAATTCTATTTTTTTGGGTACCTTTTGCAAAGCTTTTAGAGAGGTTCATCAAGCGATTGGCAAATAATCTATCTGCAAAAAAAGGTGAATCTAAATTATCTCGAAACAAGCCCTTAGTATCATAATTTACGAACCCAATATGCTCTGAGTCATGTATATCATCAGTGCCTTCTGGTACATAGTGATTTACCATATCGTGGAATAATTGAAAAATATCCCTAAAAGCTAACTGTGGATTAGTTGCAGAGAAATAAAGAAAATCATTGAATGGTATAGGTGTTCTTTTTTCTTTATCAACAACTGAGTTTGATAATTTTATTAAAGATTCGAGTTTTTTTGCTTTATGTTGTATCTCAATAAATGTTTCCATAGCTTTTACAAATAACGTTTTGATAATTTTCTTTCTTTCATTGTATATAGTATAAGTCTATTCTCGAGTGAAGTTATTTCGCCTTTGTTGTCTCTGTGAGGTACTATTTCTGTAGTTTCTAATTGTATAGAAGCATTTTTATCTAATCCTTGCCATAGGAATTCTATTCCCATCATTGTATCTGGAATATATGGTTTGTATAATTGTTTACCTTCAAAATGATGTTTTAGATATAATAAAGAGTCGTTAGTCTTAGACAAATCTACTCTTATATATGGTGGATGATACATATTGTTTAATATCATTTTTTTGTAGTCTTCTGCTTTACGGCTTTTAACATAATATTCCATAGTACCTCGTTGTTGGTTTACTCTCTGCCCTACCACAAATAAGTTGTGCATATCTACAAAATCTTGATCTACAAATGTATTTATAAGCATCATATCGCTAAAATTATTTCTTACACCAAATAATAGTTCTCTACCCTTTCCTGCACTAGTGTTAAAGGTATCTCTTTTTTCGGTATTAGTCAATTTTTGGAAATCCCAGGTTATTTTGCCTGTATCTCCAAGATATTCAACATATTGTAATAATCGCATTCCTACGGCATAGGGGTTATATCCAACTCTTGATAAGGAAGTAACTAAAGAGTTTAGCACAGCATATTCTGATTCGTGCCCAGAAATTCTATCATCGCTTCTAAATAAGGTATCGTGCCAATAACTTGCCCATCCTTCATTAATTGTCTTGGTTCTAATCTGTGGAGAGAAATATAAGGAAGTATCTCTCACTATATTAAGAACTGCTCTCATCCAATCGTTACCATCTTGCTTTAGATAAGGAGAATTATCGCGTATAAATTCAATAATATCAATATAAACTGGAGATTTTCTGTTAATAAATTTATCAAATTTAGATTCAAATTCTGGATAAATATTTTTGACTTCGCTAAAAAATGTTTGTTCGGCTACTATTGAGTTGATTTCCAATAGTTTGTTATATCTATCGCTTTCTCTATAAAACTCAGTGATTGGCGCATTAGCTTCTTTTTCCAAAAATTCAGAAAAGTAGTAGTCTAATTTGGGAGAAGGAGACATCTCTTTCGGTAAATTGATTTTGGCTAATTTATTAAAGTATCCAACTAAATTATCTATACCTTTTACAAATTCAATTATATAATCTACCCATCTACCATAAGTAGATCTGAATTTATCTATTAATCTTTTATCAGCTAATGCTTGTCCTACAAAATCATCTCTCCAAGTATGTTCGAATAATATATTGTTTTGGAAAAAATCAATATGGCCTAATACATGATAGAATATCATAATATTCATCCAATCTGGGTTGTTGTCATTGTAATACGAAATAGCAGGTCTAGAATTGATTACAGTTTCAAAAGGATTATTAGGGTATAGTTTGTATTGCCCTTTTCCTTTTAATATTTCAACATCATTTACCCAATAATCATATAGTGTAGGTATCATACCTTTTGGATTTAAAGCAATTAAATCTTGGTTAGTAACAATATATTCTAGTGATTCATTGTCAAATCTAAGTCCAGCGCTTTTAGCTCGTACTTTACATTCTTCCATTATTTTTTTTACATCTTGCTCTAATAATTTCATTGTTTTAAATCCTTTCTAGTTTAATGTTTGCTCTCTTCAACTAATTTTTTTATTCCCATAATTATACGATTTTCGTCTGCATCATCAGCACTAAAAGTATCTAATCTAATCAATTCAGGTTTTGATGTAAGAATACCAGAATTTATTAAGTATTTCTCAACAGTAGTTGGTGAATTACCTCCCCAGCTGTTTTTGGATATTGTAATACCCATTCTAGAAACATAATTTAAAATTTTGTCTATTTCGTCAATTGCTTGCTTGCCATCACTATCCCAATCATCACCATCTGTTCCATAAAAGACATAAATATTATTATCTTTATCTAATTGTTCTTCACTTACAATCTTATTTACTAATTCGAATGCTGGATATACATTTGTCCCACCTGCCACATTAGAATTATGATATGTATAGAAATCTGGAACTTCTTTAGCGGTCTGGTCATGTAGAATAAATCTTGTTTTGACGTTCTGATTATATTGATACATTAGCCAACTATAAATAAAAAGATGCTGAGTGGTTATTGTTTCGGTCGGCTTGCCTTGCATAGAACCAGAATAATCACGTAAGAAGAAAACTACTGCGGTAGTTTCAAAATCTTTTTCTGGAGATAAAATTCTATATACTGAATCATTGGGATCGATGATTAAATCTGAAAAATCAATGGCTTGATCTGTATCAAATTTACCTAATAAGATATTAGTTTTAATAATTCTACGCAAAGTTTCTTTTTTATCTAAAACTTGGCCAAATCTGCGATTAATATCTGTTAAATCATAAGTATATTTAGAAAAAGATCTTTTTTTACCTTTTGGTTTAAGATTTGGTAATTGGAACTTTTCAGTTAAGACTTTACCAAGATCAAAAGCATTAGATATTACTTCATGATTATCACCCCCACCTTGACCAGAACCTTGGCCCTCGCCTTCTCCTTGATCTGGGTCTAAGGGAGCTTCGCCAATTACTTCACCCTCTTCTCCTTGCCCAGCTCCACCTATTTGATCTTCTTCTGTATATGAATCATCATGATAAAATTTTGGTTCATGAGTAGTTGGTACTATTACTACTTGGTTGTTGCCTTTATTTTGCTTGACAATTTTGCCTAATCTAATTCTTCTCGAAAATCCATCTTTCTCTCTTTGTTCGTCTCTATCTAACAATTCATCAATAGTTTGCAATTTTGAAGTATAATCATTGTCAATCTTAAAACTAATTGCATTTAGAAAATATTCATTATGTTCATCGTAAGAACCATTTTTAATTTTATGTTGTAACCTACGATTTATTTCTTCTTCAATTGAACGATTATCATTCATATACATTTCTCAATTATCTTTATTCAAATATACGATTATCGCATTAAAAGATTAACAATATTTTAGCAGATAATAATATCTAATTTCTTTTTGCTCTCATTTCAACAATCATTTTTTGGAAATCATTTTCATCTAAATAGTAATGGTTATTACAATATTGGCAGACTAGTTCATTTTCCATATTAATAGACATTTCTTCAATATCTTTTAAATTTAATGTCATCAACTTTTCTATAAACGTCTCTTTAGAGCAACGACAGAAAAAATCAACTTGAGAACTAGAAATTAAATCGAATTCAAATGGCAATATGTTCTTCATTGCTTCTAATGGAGTCATATTATTTTCAAAATATTCAGTAAGTTTTTCTATTTTCATTAATTTATGATAAATTTCATTCAGTGACTCATTAGTATATCCAGGCATCGCCTGAACAATTAAGCCACCTGAGTGTTTAATGATTCCAGAGTCATCAAAAGATACGTCTAATATAACAATACTTGGTATTTGTTCTGAGCTTGTAAAGTATTCTGCTATATCAGAAGTAACATCACCTTTGTTTAGAGGAACTATTCCGACTATAGGTTCTCTTTTGTTGTACATTATTTTTGAAACTTTCATAATGCCAATGCCTAATAGATCAGATATAGAATTTATATTATCATAATTAAAATCATTTTTATAATTAACGTAACCTCTTACTTCGCCTACTTGTAAGGCTTCAGAGAAAACTTTAGATACTGGTCCATTTCCTTCCATCTCTATAATTATTCTTTCTTCACCTTTCAAAAAAGAAGAAAGCAATGATGCTGAAGTAAGAGTTCTACCAAGTAATGCTGCTTGGTAATGTGGTAAATGGTGATTTACTTGAGCTAATCTAGTAGAAGTAGAATTCTTAACACAAACCGCTCTGAAGTGACCATCTTTTGATAATACTCTTACTGATCTATCTCTTAATTTATATAATAAGGTTAATTCTTCGTTATTCATATATTTAAAAATTTACTTGTTAAAACAATATATAACATTCATAAAATTAGTTTATTTTAAATTTATTAAAATTGATACATTGACGTCTTTATAAGTTTTTATATAAGTTTTATGAAAATAGCCCTCGTAGATTCCAATGATAATATAGTTGGGTATGAAGATAAATTGTTAGTTCACCAGTCTGGCTTGCTACATAGAGCTTTTTCGATAATTATCATTAATAAAAATAATGATATTCTAATCCAACGTAGAGCGATAGATAAATACCATTCAGGTGGATTATGGACAAATTCTTGTTGCAGTCATTTACCAATTAATTATATGATGGAGGATATTATCCATATTAGATTAATAGAAGAATTGGGATTTGACTGTGTACTTGAATATATTGATAAATTCACATACTATGCAAAGTTTGAGAATGGGCTTATAGAGCATGAGACAGATTATCTATATTTTGGAATGTATAATACAGTCTCTCATTTGTTAGTGAATCCTAATCCAAATGAGGTTATGGATTATATTTGGATCACTTATGAAAAATTACAAAAATGGATTATTAATGAACCAGAAAATTTTACTATATGGTTCCATCAAATATTTAAACTATTTTTAACCGATAATGAAAAATTTAAAAAGATTATTTCCATATTTAAAGAAGTATAGAAAAAAGATAATAATAGGCTTTTTGGTAGTTACTATTTCTAATTTGAGTTCAACTTATGTTCCAAAATTAATTGGTAAAACTATTGATATGGTTTCAAAAGATGGATTTTTTATAAATGATGTGTACGAAAACATCGGGCTTATTTTATTGTTAACATTCTTTTCTGGTTTATTTATGTTTTTTACCAGAAGGACAATCATTGTAGCATCTCGTGAAATTGAGTATGATCTT
>JBDHXE010000024.1:0-19739 GCA_039810525.1 Chlorobiota bacterium
GCTACATTAGTCCATTCCAAGTATGCTTCTTGTTGATTGTCTGCCCAGCCATCTGGGTTGTTAGGCGGGTTGATGGATGCTCCGGGTATAATATATTCGTAGAAGCGCATAGAATTAAAACTTGTAAAACCAATTTCATTAATACCATTCCCATCTAAATCAGCTATTAAGGCAGAATTACTTAGCGTAGCGGGGTAGTACCAAAAATTATCAAATTTATTTTCAGTTTTATTCCACTTCAATACATATAGGTTAGGGAATGGTAGTAGTATAATTTCGTCCCCAATTTCATTGTCTAAATTACCTGCTGCTACACCATTTCGATAGAAAAAACCTTGACGGGTAGAGCCATCTCTTACTGGTTCAAAAAAATCTTGCCAAAGAGTATAATATTTGTTTGCTCCGTCCGATTTGATAACTCGGAATCTCCATATAGGGTCGTTAGATCCAAATTTGCCATTAATTATATTGCTCCCATAGGATGCATGCAAAATTTCGTATATTCCATCGCCGTCAATGTCTGCTTTTGCCACATACTGATTGCTCTGCCCAATATCTGTAGAATCTATGTATTCTAATTTAAAACCATTTTCGGAAGTGTATTCGTATATAAATAAATTGCCACGTGTATTGACAAAGCATAGTTCGTAGTTACCATCACCATCGAAATCTTGTATTGCAGACCCACGTTCTATACTTATTTTATCGAATCTTGATGGATATACAATAGTATCTTTGTAGACATATTGTCCATTTTCATATTTAATTAATTTGTATGATTTATCATTTACTTCAAAGCTATATCCTATAATTTCATCTTTGCCATCTTTGTCTATATCAAAAAATTGTTCTCCCCAAAGAGAGGATCCTATATTTTTGAATAATTCTTGCTCAAAAGGGTTGCCGTTTTTAGTTTTGGATTGGTACAATATCGTATTAAATTCTGCTGAGGTTAATATTTCTGGGATACCATCTCCATTAGAATCTCCATATCCAACTGGTATATATCCTTTTTCCAACGAATCTCTATTAATAATCTTACCGTCTGCTAATTGTTTAGTGAAAGTTTTGCCTATATATAGAGATTGTAGATCATTGACAGCAAAAGTTGGTCTATCACCATATAGATCTGCTGTGCCATTATATATGTAACTTCTATTAGTAGTATATGGTTTTAATGCAAAATTTGCTGTATTAAAGTAACTATCATCGTTAGTGAAATCGAATTGATACTCAATAGTATCTGTGGCTGATATAGCTACAGCAATTGCATTGTATTTAACGTTAGGTATTATATTGTCTAATATTAAATAATGGCTTTTGGTATATTTAATGTATTCTTTGGAATAAGTGTATTGACTATTGGAATTATATGGTCTATATTTAACATAAAATTCAGACTCACGTGTAGTGGTAGCACCTACTATTCTAACTCTTTTTTCATTATAGTATGCTTGAAAGTTGTTTTGGTAAAGGAATGCGAATCGAACATTGCTATCTATATAATTAATAGGTATAATTTCATCATAGTATTTTTGATTTTTGAGGTATGTGCGAATACATAGCAAATTAGTTCCGTTAGTAAATTGAGTTTGGTCTATATCGCCATAATCTTTGTTGATAGATTGCTGGTCAATGTTTATTAGATTACGCCATCTAATAGAATCGGCACTATTGCTAATCATAATTTCGGCTTTATCGAATAGTGGGTGTGTAATAGTGGCATTAATATTGATTTTACTGATATTGGAATTGAATGTATAATTAAATTTTGGGCTGTTGAATTTAATTTTGCCATAATAGATGTTATCAACTGCGGCAGAGGCATCTACTATACCAGCACCTATTTTATAACTATTATCATCATCATTATTGTTAAGAAAAGCAGTCATTTGCAATATAGTTTTGATATCATCGCATTTCAAATTTTTATTTAATTGTAGTAATAGTGCAGCTATTGCAGAAATATGTGGAGCAGCTACTGATGTTCCATTAGTAGTTTTGTATCTACCTCCTACATCTGTGGTATATATATTGCGTGCTGGTGCTATTAGATCTACATAGGGACCATAATTGGAGAAACTCCATCTATTACCGTTTTCATCTGACCCTCCTACACTAATTACTTCGGGATAATCTGATGGATAATGCGGTAGATCCCACCCATTATTACCAGATGATGCTATCAATATGCATCCTGAGTAATATGCAAATCTAATAGCATCGTAAACAATGGTAGATGGATAATTATCTCCAAAACTCATATTAATAATATTAGCACCATTTAGCACTGAATATACGATTGCTTTTGCTATATCGTCTGCTTCGGCATTGCCTGTTATATCAAAGGCTTTTGCTATAAGTAGTTTAGCATCGTAAGCAGTGCCTATAATGCTTTTGTCGTTGGTAGGGTGCGATGCTATTATACCAGCTACATTAGTGCCATGCTCTCCATCATCTTCGGGTATAGGGTCAGGCTGGCTATAATCTCCAAAAGCAACTTGGTTCTGATCTACAAAATCATATCCTATTACATCGTCTGCATACCCATTACCGTCCTCATCTATGCCATTTAGATCTCCAGTTATACCATTCCGAGTCTCGAGATAGCTCCAAGGTTCAAAAGTTCCATTTTTATTTAAATCTTCTTTTTCATTTATCCAAAGTGAGTTTTTGAGGTCTGGGTGATCGAAATCAATACCTGTATCTACTAATGAAATAATTACATTTTTGCCTGTGGCTTTTTTCCAAGCATTTACTATTTTGATTTGTTTCATATTCCATTGTTTGTTGGCGTAGCTATCAGGGTCAGTAATTGTATTTATCTTATACTTACGGTTTATTTCTATATTAGAGCCAAATTTAGCAATATCTTCCTTGTGGTCTATGTTAATTGTATAATATTGTAGCAAGCGATTGTAATAGTATTCTTGTTCGCTATTGCTTAGTAAGAATGTATTAATTTTTTTGTCCTTTATCTTAGTATCAAATACTTTGTAGTTAGCAATATTTCTGTCTTGAATATATGATTGGTTAGATTCATCTATTCTAACTATATATGAAGCACTGTACAAAATTGATATTTGTAATAATAAAAACAAAGATGCAATGATTTTCAACATTATCACTAACCTTTACATATTGCAAAACTGTAAAGACTACTATCTATATAAAATTGTTACATTATTATTTGCAATATTAAATAAAATATAATGGTGTAGTGCATTAAATTCTATAATTACTTTGCTTAAATAAATAAAAGACTGTTATTTTATGTATTTTTGCATTAATAAATTAAACAATTGGTGTTATGGCAGAGGAAAATAATAGTAATAAAGACAATCAATTGCCAAATAATGTGGGCAATGAAACTCCAAATGAGGACAATATTGAGCAAGCAAAATTGAGTGCTTTTGATGTTTTTATGAAGGATTTAATTATTTTGACAAAAGATAAGAGGAAATTTATTATTACTACTTTGATAGTAATAGCGGGATTATCGAGCTTATTATATTATAGTGTATTAGACAACAGCAAGCATTTTGATGATGATTTTATTTTTACTAATCCGGGTTTTCAGAATCCTAAGGACTACCTTACTATATTTAAGATAAATGCTTTTAGGTTTATTCCATTTTATACTTTTGCACAGCAGTTAAGCATATCGGGCAATCATCTGTCTCAATATTATGTGGTGAATATAGCTATTCATATTATTAATTCATTTTTAGTGTTTTTGTTAGCATATTCTTTGTTGGGCTCTCCTAAATTGTCGGGGTCTAAAGTCAGTGAGTATCGTGCTATATTGAGTATGTTTTTGGCAATCATATTTGCAGTGCACCCTATTCAAACTCAAGCTGTATCGTATATATATCAACGTTTGGCTTTAATAGGTGCATTTTTCTATTTTAGTTCAATATATTTTTATGTATCGTATAGGATGAGTGAGCAGAAGTTTAAATTTAAATTTTGGTTGTTGTTGTTATCAATAGTATCGATAGTGGGTGGTTTGTTTAGTAAGGAAAATACATTTACATTGCCCGGAATTTTTGTACTTCTCGAAGTATCCTTATTGAGTAAACGGAAATCTGTTAGTTTTATGTTTATTGTGCTTTCTTTCATACTTGTGGGAATTGGCGTATTGCTATTTTTTATGTTTCAGATACCAGAGAGAGTGTTTTATCCACAAGTCAATTTTGATGGCGAAACTATACGTAGTATTAATTATTTTATAACTCAATTCAAGGTATTTCCAAGATATTTTCTACTAATGTTGTTCCCATTTTCGCAGAATATTGATCATGATATTCCAATAGCAAATACTTTTGGCGATAGTGGTGTGATGGGTGGTGTAATATTTTTTGCAGTATCATTGCTGATAGCTTTGTTTGCTTATAAGAGATATAAGTTGATATTTGTAGGTATTTTGTGGATATATATTAGTATGGCAGTGGAGTCTTCATTTATTCCTTTGGCAGATGTGATGAATGAGCATAGGCTTTATATTCCATTATTTGGTTTTTTATTAATACTAGTGCAATTAGCTGATATGTATTTGCAGAAAGATGAGAATATTCGGCGATTGGTAATTGTTTGCTTGATACTATGCGGTATTTATTCTATCAAAACACTTTTGAGAAATACTGTCTGGCAATCGGAATATTCATTGTGGGCAGACGCTGCTAAGAAATCACCTAATAAAGCACGAGCTCAGTTTAAATTTGGTATAGAAGCATTCGACAATAAGCAACCTGATATTGCTCTGCAAGCTTTTAATAAGACTATAAAACTATATCCTAAGTTTCCAGCTGTATATTCTTATTTAGGTGCAATCAATGCTCAAAGTGGTAATTACCAGCAAGCTATTGATTATTATGGCAAATATATTGATTTGACCCATAGAAGGAGTAAGCCTGAGGGCTATTTGTCGCGTGCGCGTCTTTATAGGGCTATTAATAAAATGGATAGTGCTAAGCAAGATTATAAAAGTTATTTATCTCTTGTGCCAACTGATAATGTTGCCTTTGGCGAAGCTATTGGCTTATACAATTTGCTTGGACAAAGCGATTCTACTGAGGTTCTTTTCAAAATAATAGCAAAAGCTGATAGGAATAATTATAAACCAACTATGAAAATGGCTGTTGATAATTTCAATAAAAAGAATTACAAACAAGCTCTCTCATATTTGAATGTATTGGTAGATAATGACAGTATTCCA
This sequence comes from Chlorobiota bacterium, assembly GCA_039810525.1. Lineage (GTDB taxonomy): Bacteria > Bacteroidota > Ignavibacteria > Kapaibacteriales > UBA2268 > JBDHXE01. The sequence goes on from JBDHXE010000024.1 coordinate 5,219, forward strand.
GCAGATACAAAAAGTGAAATATTTAATTTGAGGGGCACGGTATTCTTTTATTTAAATGATAAGATTAGCTCTTCTATAGATTTTGAAAATGCTACTTCGCTTAATCCCAAGAATCTAATAGCATGGCGCAACAAAGCTATGATACATAGAGAGCTTGGAGAGTATGAATTGGAGAAAGAAGCCATAGATAATATGGAGCAATTAGTGCCGGGCGAAACCCAGCTACTAATACTAAAAGGAAGAAATTATTATCATTTGCATCGCTATGACGAGGCTAAGAAACACCTAAATGATTTAATAAAAATAGAGCCTCATAATAAAGAAGCCAAAGAATTGTTAAAGAAAATAAATAGTAAGTAGCTTTTTGGTGTATAACAAAGCAGTTTGGGTCAGAATGGAGAGTCGGAATTAACTATATCTACTATCATTGTCTTCTGATTTTTGTAATTGTTACCTTTTATTATAATTAGATTATAATTAGCTAGTTCTATATTGCTTTTGTTGTATTCTAATTCAGAGTTTTGATTGTTGATAAAAAGCAAGTCAATTTTTCGATTATTAAGGTCTAATTTCATAGAGGACATTCTATTAAGCGATTGCACTAATGTATCGGCTCCAGAAATAATGGTGATATTAATTGGGTAGTTATTGCCTGATAAATTGATCAATTCGGTAGAATAACTATTAGAATAATCTCTTTCTATCAATAGCGGCAGTATAGAATAATTTATACCAGCTATGCAATAAATATATTGTTTGTTTTTTTTGAAATTAATAGGAGAATTGTATATTACGCTTGTCGAGTCGTTACCTTTTATCTTCAAGTAATAATTACCTATTTTGACTCTTTTGATATCTAATTCGGTTTTTTGATAATTAATTTTACCAGCTATTTTAATTTCGTCTGTTTCTAAATATATATTGTTGTTATCTTCTATACCATTTACAAAAAGACAATTTGTGCTATTCTGCGGTGTTATCTCCTTAGGCGTATCCAGCCCGGGTACACATTCGCAACCAAACACACAACAAACGAGCAATATTAAGTAAATGTAATTAGTCATTTAAAACGAATAAACAAATCCACCAATTAAATTTATATTATTTGAATTATATATTTGAGAATTAACAATATAGAATTGATTATTATATTCTATACCAATTCTAAAAGACATTTTGCTATAGCTTGCTATTCTTAGTCCCGCTTGGCTATTGAGAATAGGTCCGATATTGCTTGCAGCAATATTGAACTGGAAATATGGTATTGATTGTAAAGGCATCTCTATTTGATCTGCTGTATATCTTAGTCCAATGCCTATATAATTGAGAGTTGGTGCTTGGCTGTATATCAATCCTTCGGAAGTAGTAAAATTTTGAGTAAATGATTGGCGGCCAGCTTCTACACCTGCTTCAAGTCTATTTGCTATTTTGTGCCATAATGCCAAAGCAATATTGTCGTATATATTAGAAGAAGTAGAAATTGATGTTGGTGGATTGCTATTAATGCTGCTTTTGAGATTAATATTAATTTCGTAATCTTCTATCGAAACTAAAGAGAATAAATTGTTTACTATTTCTTTTAAGTTATATGCTTTGATATTATTGCTATTAGTGCTTGCCGTAGTCAGATTATTCAATAAATAATTATCAGAGTCATATTTGTAATATGATGGAATTAAAGTAGCAATATTTTGATTAGCATTTTCATTTTTTTGCATATTAGCAGCAAGATCATTAGAAATAAGGTTATTAGCATTTTTAATAGATATAGCACCGTTTCTATATCCTCTTCTATCTTTTTGCTGGTGTTCGGTACTGCTCTCTATTGGGCTATTACTTGCAATATTATTAGAGGAACTATTATTATTAGTAGTAATTAAATCAGATGGAGCAGTCAAATTGTTATTAGCAGTATTATATGATTGGCTATTACTATTGTAATTGTCTTTGATACTATTATTAATTTTTGCAATAGTACCATTGGAATTATTTTCGTAATTATCATAGATCATATATCCCATTGGAATACTAATAAGCAACAACAGCATAGCAACGGCATATCTCCACCAATAAAATTTCTTCTTGCTTACCAAAGCAGAATTATCGTTAATAGAGATACTATAATTTAATTTATGAAATAGAGCGGCCGTAAGCTCGGCAGGTGTATTAGTAGCATTCCTATCCATCTCTATTATCTTATTGATTTGCATTTGGTTGTCGAGTTCTTCTCTTAGCAATGAATTACTATTAAGCTCAGCAAATAGCTTATCTTGCTCAATTGAGTTAAGCTCGCCTTCCAAATAATCGTGAATCATTCTATTATTCATAACATATACTCATTTAATTATTATTTTCTATTTCATTTCTAATATCTTTTAGATGCGGTATTAGATAAATTTTTAATTTTTCTTTAGCTCGCCATAGTCTTGATTTTAAGAGAGTTTTTGGCAATTTTGTCAGTTCTGATATTTCTTCGTACGAGAGTCCATCATAATATTTAAGCAATAATACATCTTTATCGAGCTCATCGAGCAGTTCTAAGCCCTTATTTAATATTTTCATAATATTATTACTTTCAGCGAAATCGCTACCAATAATTAGCTCTTCTATATTATCTACGAGCAATTCTTTCTTTTTTTTATATTGATTGATACATAGGTTACGTGTAATAGTAAGAAGCAATATTTTGATATTATTGATTTCTAACTCTTTGTTTACCATATCAATAAATTTGAGAAATACATCTTGGAAAATATCATTAGTATCACTTTGATTGTTGAAATGTTTGCTAATATATTGATATATAATACGATTATAACGATTGTAAATCTCCAAAAAGACTTGCTCTTTGCTTCTCTTGTTTAGAGATTTCAAAGATTTAGCCAATTCTTTATCGCTATAGTTAGTATAATCTATCATTATTTGATATATCCTTTAAATACGTTATTGCTCACCAAATTAATAGATGTAGCTGTAATATTAGTTTCGTATCTAATATCGGCAAGCATCAATGTGTTGTATAATTCTTGATTATTTCTGTTAATTAAGCTAAATAGTATTTTGCTACCATCATCTGCCCAATTAGGTCCAATTGCAAAGTAATCACTGGGAACATTTGTAATTTTGTAGAAATTATAGTCATTATCTTTAATCTTCATAATCCAAAGGTTGCCATCATTATTTGTGAAAGCGGCATAATTGGCATTGGGTGAGATTTTAAATCCATAAAAATTGATATTATTTGTATTAAAGCTGATTTTGGTATCTTGTTTGTCTAAGACATTTATAATATGAATATATGAGCTATCCTGATCTCTGAATGCAAAGGAAAGCTTGCTACTGCTTTGGTCCCAGCTAAGGAAGTAATAAAAGTATGGTGTAATAATATCGTATGTATAGATTTTCTCAAATATTGTATTAATAGAGCTATTGTTGGCAGCGTCTATTACTTTTACTTTGAATGAAGTATTGGATAGCTTTTCGATAAAGGCAAGTAACTTGGAATCTGGTGAAAATGCTACTGTAGAATTATCTTCGAAGCTACTACTAATTTGATTGAAAGTACCAGAGTTGTCGTTGTTGTATATAATTAGTTTGCTATCACCTGCATTTATTGCTAATCTTAGCCCATCTGGCGAAAGTATAGGATAGAATATTCCAAATATTAAACTTTCTTTGGCTACCAAAGTGGAGCTATTATCGTTCAAGTTGTAGATGTATAGTGATTTTTCTTTTTCTTGATTGGTAGATATATAGGCAATATAGCCATTATTGGAAGGCTCAGAGTATATAATAGCATTGCTTATTAGTTCTTTTGTATTTCGTAAGTCTTTGTCTATTGAAAATACAGATGTACTATTGGTATTATTAATAGAGGCGGTGAAATATATCTTGTGTATATTTTTGTCACTGTTAGTGGTATTGGTACTGCAGTTATCGCAGCTATTCAATCCAGCTATTATTAATATCAATATTATCAAATTTACTAAATTCATTACTATTATTTTTTTTAAATTGTCATCTCTATTGTATAAAGACAATTATCTATGAAAAAGTTCTCACAAAAAATGAAAAAAAATTCAATTTTTTGGATAAATTTAACACAATTATCTTTAAGTAGTTATGATTAACTTATATAACCACGAGATAAATCAATAAGTTGAGCAATTGATGACAATTATTGTTAATATTTATTTTGATTATTAAGTTATGTTTATTATTGCCAATTTTACAAATATTAATTCTATTTATCTATACTATATAATTATAAGTAGTATTTTTGGAGTATTAATAAGTTTTGGCTAATATGAGATTATGCGCAATTTTGTTTTGATTATATATAATAGTCTGTTGTTACCACTTCTTAGGGTAATAGTTAATTATGCAAGCATGAAAAAGAAGATAGATAGGCATAGATCAATTAAAGATCTTTATACTAGTATCAATAGCTTGGAGAGTGATAGCAAGCGTGTGTGGTTTCATTCATCATCAATGGGTGAATTTGAACAGGCCAAGCCGATAATAGAGTTGCTTAAAGAGAGGGATAAAGATATAGTAATAATATGTACTTTTTTCTCTCCATCGGGTTATGAGCATCAAAAGGATTATGAATATGCTGATTTGATCTCTTATATACCCTTGGATAGCAAGAGAGAAGCAAGCGAGTTTGTAAGTATTGTGAAACCTGATATAGCTGTTTTTGTAAGGTATGATCTGTGGGTAAATTTTTTGATAGAATTAAAAAAGAACAATAGCAAAGTATTATTGGTAAATGCTACAATAAGTGGCGCTTATTTTAAATTTTATTTTAAATTGGTGAGGCCGTATTATAAGTATGTTTATTCTTTGCTCGATATGGTATTTTGCTTTAATGCAGCAGCAAAGGATTATTATAATTCGTTTGATTTGAACGCTGAATTGTATTTATCGAGTGATACGCGACTGGATAGAATCGCTAAGATAGTGAATCGAACAAAGCAATCTGATAATTATTGGAAAGAGATTAAGGAGGAAGGATATTGGTATTTGGTAGTGGGGTCGTCTTGGGAATCTGATGAGAAATTAATTTTTGATGCGGTAAAAGAATTGTTGCATAGCAATATAAAGTTGCGTATAATATTAGTGCCTCACAAACCAAGCAAAGAGAATGTTGATCGTATTGTGCGTTCAGTTGATAGCTGTGTATTATTAAGTGAGATAGATAATGGAAGTAATAAATTGAAGAAATATAATAAGGATTATTTGATAGTAGATAGAGTAGGATTGCTATTGAAAATTTATTCTATTGCTGATATCGCTTTTGTAGGGGGTGGATATATTGATGGAGTACATAGCACAGCAGAGCCTGCTGGGTACTCATTGCCAATATTGAGTGGTCCAAATATAGGGAAATCACCAGATGGTGGTCTCATAGTTGTCAAGACAGCTAAAGAGTTGGTAGAAGTAATAGTTAAATTGACAAACGATAGGCAATATTACAATGAGATAAGCCGTAGAAGTTATCAATATATAGAGAGGAATATTGGTTCTACGGAAGTAATTGCTAATAATTTATTAGAATTGCTTAGTAATAATAATTGAAATGATTTGTCGTATTTGAATTTTAAAATATGAATAATATAGGGATATTTGGCAGTGATTTATGGTATAGGAACAGATATAGTAGAGACTGAGAGAATCAGAAAGGCAATTGAGAATTATGGTGAACGCTTTCTTAATAAAATATTTACTTCTGCGGAGCAAGAGTATTGCGATTCGTTTAATCAAACTAAATGGGTGCATTATGCTGTGAGATTTGCGGCAAAAGAATCGTTTAGCAAAGCTATTGGTACAGGGTTAACAAGAGAATTTAAGTTTGGTGAAATATCTATTTTGAATGAGGATTCGGGCAAACCATATATTGTATTGTCGGGCGGATTATTGTCTAAATATGGCCAATTGAAGTCGCATATTTCGTTGTCCCATTCTGATAATTACAGTCTGGCATATATTATACTCGAAGAAGTTTAGCTTCTGAATATGTGTATTAATTGGTGATATATACTATCGTCTAAACAGTAATTTAGAATAATTGATATAAACGATTGAATTGCAATGAGTATGGTCTGGAAGGGATTAAAATTGTAGTTTACTTTTTGTAAGCAATAGTTAGGATATTCTGAGAATAGTGATATCCTAAAAAGGTGAGTGCAATCACTGATATAGGCGATTTTGTTAAATTTGTGAGAAGAAATAATTTTGTAAGCTTCATCGAGATTAGATTTGGTATCGAACGACGCTGTATCATAGTAAATTTTGTCTTTTGGTATACCTCTTGAAATTAAGTATTGTGCTGATAGTTTGGAGCCAAAGATATTATGTGAAACTCTATTGCCGCCAACGCAAATAATATATTTAATAGTATTGTTGTTGTATAATTCAACTGATTTGTCAAGTCTTGCTAATTGCCAACTACCGAGATTATAATTGTTATCAAAATCTCCAAAGAAGACAATACCAGCATCGGCTTTGTAGCAATTAATGGTCTTAGTAAAGTGATTGCAATAGTATATAAACAGATGTGATAGTATAATATTGCCAACAGCAATTATACCGAATATGATAAAGAAAATTTTTGATTTCTTTGATTTAAACCACATATCAAAAAATTATGATTGAAATAATAGGATATATAGCCGCATTTTTGACAACTTTTTCATTTATCCCTCAAGTAGTAAAGGTAATAAAGGATAAACAAACACGAAATATATCACTGCAAATGTATTTAATTTTTTCGTTAGGAGTATCATTATGGTTGGTATATGGTATATTAATAGGAGCTTTCCCTATAATAATAGCCAATGGACTAACGCTAATATTCTCTGTTATAATACTTATTTATAAATTGAAATATAAGTGATATAAACCTTATTGTGATTTATTTAGTATTAGCAATGTAACAGTTCCTTTGCAATTGTTAATGCTTATAGCCAAATAGTAAATGCCATTGAGTAGGTTGCTTATATATTAATAATTTCATTAAACTATTATTTTTTGTAAGTTTGTAAATACTCTTGGGGGAAATTTTGAAAAAGTTAAAAGAGTTTTTTAGACTGAATATAAATGATGAATTAGGCAATGTATCAATATTCGATTGGATTTTGTCTCATAGATTTATGTTGCTATTAATATTGTCGTTAATATCAATATTTTTAATATTATTAGTAATCAATGTTCGTAATGTAAATGAACTACTAGCAGAAAGACGAGAATTACAGAAAGAAATCAAAATATTAAAAGACAATAATTCACGTACTCATTCTCGTATTATAGAGCTACAATCTGCCGAAAGAATAATACCTTTTGCTGAAAAAAATCTAAATATGTATTTGCCCCAAGATGCCCCTAAAATATTGAGAGATAGGAATGAAGACCAGTAGCAACCAAGATATTAAAAAGAAATTCTGGAAATTTTGGGTAGTAATGATAATCGTAAATTTGGGTATTATAGCTGTGGTAGCTAAGCTATTTAATATCCAAGTTATTAAGCAACAATATTATCAAGAAAGAGCTCGCAAACAGCACGAATCCCGATTGATGCTTTCGGCAGAGCGTGGTAAAATTTATGACCGCAATGGCAAGGTAATAGCTTCTAATTTTGTAGGTCTATCAGTTGCTGTAGACCCATCACGAATACAGAATGAAAGGAAAATCGCTACAATATTACAAGACAAATTAGGGATACCTATCAATCAAACAATAGAAAAAATACGTAAGAGCAAGAAGTCTTTTGTATGGTTGGCAAGAGGCAAGAATCCAGATTTGTTGAAAGAATTAAGAGATCTAAATGATAAAGGTGTGCGTCTGATAGAAGAGCCACGTAGAATATATCATTATGGTAGCACTTGCTCGCAAGTTATTGGTCTAACAGATATAGATAATAATGGACTATCGGGTATAGAGTTACAATTGGATTCTTTGCTAAAAGGGCAAAATGGGTATATGGTGTTAAATAGAGATGGTTATGGCAATTTGAAGCCAGCAGCCGATTTACCAATATTCCCAGCCGTCAATGGTAATTCTATTAAATTAACTATTGATATAGAATTGCAAAGAATAGTAGAATACGAGCTAAAACGTGGAGTAGAGAATGCTCAAGCCGAATCTGGTACAGTAGTGGCTGTAGAGCCTACTACTGGCGAAATATTGGCTATAGCGTCGTATTCTAATTATCAAGACATCAATAAGCCCAAACAAGCAGATATGAGAGTGCGTGCTATTACTGATATGTATGAGCCCGGCTCTACATTCAAAACTATAACAGCTGCCGCTGCAATCGAAGAAAATGTGGTAAATGAAAATGATAAATTGAATGGTTATGGAGGTGTATTGCAGGGCAATGGATATACTATCAGAGATGTGCACGGTGTAGGGGTAGTTACATTCCGCGAAGCTATGGAGCATTCGAGCAATATAATTCTCTCTACGGTAGCTAATATGATGAAAGATAATGTATTCTATAAATATATTAGAGATTTTGGCTTTGGAATTAAAACAGGGATAGATTTTCCCGGAGAGGTAGCAGGCAAAGTGCCTAAGCCACAGAATTTCGTATCTACTACCAAAAGATATTTGGGGCATGGATATTCGCTAGCTGTAACTCCATTGCAAATTACTAACGCTTATGCTGCTATTGCCAACAAAGGTATTCTAATGCAGCCATATTTAGTTAAAACTATTTTTAATAATAATGATGAACTATTATATCAAAACAAGCCAACATCAGTCCGTAGAGTTATATCAGAAAAAACTGCTGATAGAGTAAAAAATTTATTATTGAGTGTAGTCCAAAAGGGAACAGGCAAGGCAGTAAAATTTGACAATATTTTGGTGTGTGGCAAGACTGGAACTTCGCAACAATTAGACGATGGTAGATATTCTAAGGAACACTATACTGGTTCGTTTGCTGGATTTTTCCCCTACAATAATCCAAAGATAGCAATGATAGTAGTCATAGATAGGCCAAAGGTAAGTATTTATGGAGGAGCTACTGCAGCTCCAGTATTTAAAGAAATAGTATTAAGGTGGGCAAGTTCGGATATGGGACAATTGGAATATGTGCAAAAAATTGATTCCAATAAAACAAATAGAGATAGTTCGTTGGTGCTTATTCCCAATCTAATAGGACTAGATCAAGAGAGTGCATATCATATAGTAAAAAAATTAAATTTGAAAATGCAATTAAACAATGGCACAACTGGTATTATTATAAGGCAATCACCTCCTTATTATTTAAAGATTAAAGAAGGTAGTTATATAAAAGTAGAGCTCGAAAACCCAGACAACACCCGTTCGTTAGAAACAGCATTAGCCACGGTAAGAGGTCTATCGGTAAGAGATGCTATTAGGTCGCTAAAAAATTACAAGATAAAATATAGAATAAAAGGAAAAGGTTCGGTAGATTATACAGAAAAAATAGGAACAAGTGAAGGCATACCAATAATTGCTTTTTATTGTAAGTAGTCAAGCTAAATAATGGTAAAATAGAAGATGATGTTTATATCAAAATTTAGCTCGCAGAGATAGAATTAGGACTATATCTTTTATCTATCCGAAATATATTACCATACTACCTAATAGTTTTATATAAGCGAATATTTATTCGTGTTCTATTATGCACATAATTATAAATAAAAAATAAAAAATAAAATACTAATATTGTTTATATTTTATATTCCCTAAAGCTTAAATCCTAAGCTAAGCATAATCAGCCATTTATTAATTTTGAAATCTTGGCTATTAGTAGCCATCTTAGATAGGGGTAAATAGTAAGTAATCCACGGAGAAAACATTATCTTTCTTTCTTTGTCGAAGGGTATGTTAAATCCAATAGATGGATTGATAGCTAAATAAGATTTTTCTAATTCTTTGTACTCTCCGTCTTGAATTTTAGCTACATTTCCTTTGTAGTTAGCCAATTGAACTTTAGTTACAACGCCGTTAGATAGAGTTACTTCTTTTTTTAGTAGCTCTTTGGTATGAGTCAAATTAGAAGATAAATTTGTATTATAAGATAATCCAACCTTGAAATATAGAAAATTAAAAGGTTCTATTTTGATATATGGTATTATAGATAAATCTTGGAGTGATAGATCGGCAGTATGTCTAAATGGTATTACTACGTTTTCTTGAAAATTAGAGCTCGCATCAGTTACGGCAATATTCTCGTTCTCCATAAATGAGGATTTGAGGCCACCAGTCGAAAACAATGCATCAGCTCCAGCCAAAAAGCCTGTAAATATTGTTTTTTCATAAAATATACCAAGTGTAAAATTAAATTTATTACCATCAATAAATTCGCAATTGGCACAATCCACATACATTGATCCAGATTGGAAATTTTGGCCTAAGCCAATGATAGCGCCTAAATAGGCAGGTTTTTCTATTCCAGTTGGATCAATTGGATTGGCAAATCTCTGAGCAATAAGCTCTACATTAAATAAATTAATGCAAACTAAAATAATTAATAACAATAGACGCATTTATTCACTCGTATATAATGAATTTAAAATATATTAACAAACAAAAGACAATTTTATTATGGAAAAAGTTACAGATATAGAAAAAGTTTTTTCTGGGGGCAAATACGACAATTCTGAAAGTAATATAACAGCTAGAATGTTAGCTGTAAAAATTCTTAACAGATACGAAAGAAGTGATTCATATATAGACAAGCTTCTCTCTGTAGCCTTAAAAAATGAGAAATTAATCCAGCAAGACAAAGCATTATTAACTGAATTGGTAAATGGGGTAATTAGGTGGCGAGCACGATTAGACTGGGTGCTAACTGGCTTCTATTATGGAGATTTTCAGAAATGTCTCAATTTAGTAAAAAATGCTATGCGAATTGCCCTATATCAAATGACATTTTTGAATCGAATTCCTATACCAGTGGCTATTTACGAATCTGTAGAAATTGTAAAAGTAGTTCAAGGCGAGAAAACAGCTGGTATAGTAAATGGCGTATTGCGTAATATAGCACGTAATATTGAAAATATTAGATACCCTGACAAAGGTGTAGGCGATGATTCTTTTTATTATTCTGTGTACTATTCATTCCCTAAATGGTTAGTTAAGAAATGGATGGAAAGATTTGAAATCAATGAAATGATTAGTCTAATGAATCAATTTAATGCACGTCCGTATGTAGCAATAAGAGTGAATACCCTCAAAACTCTGATAGAAGAAATAAAAGAAATATTCGATACGCACAATGTAAACTACCGAACTATCAAATACGATGAAGACTCTTTGTTGCTGGACTCACCAAAATATGATATTTCGCAAAGTGATATTTTTAAAAATGGACTAATAACAATTCAAGACCCAAGTGCAACAATAGCAGCCAAACTATCAAGAGCAAAAGAAGGTGATTTAGTATTTGATTTGTGTGCCGCTCCCGGTGGCAAATCATTTGTAATAGCCGAAATGATGAACAATAAAGGCAAGATAATATCATTAGATAAATATAGCTCTAAATTGAGATTCATCCAAGAAGGTGCCAAAAGACTGGGAATCGAGATAATACAAACCATGGAAGCCGATGCTACTACTTTTGAATATAATGAATTAGCAGATATTGTTTTCGTAGATGCACCTTGTAGTGGGATAGGCACTTTATCCAAAAAAGTAGATATTAAATGGAAAAGAGATATTAAAGATATACCTAATTTAGTAGATATGCAGAAAAAAATCGTTGATAATGCTGTCAAATTAGTTAAAATAGGCGGTACATTGCTGTATTCTACTTGTACTATTGAACCTGAAGAGAACGAAGAAATTATAAGTTATATTTTGGAAAATTACCCTAATTTCGAATTAGACCCAGCAGAAAAATATATAGACAAGGAGCTTTGCCACAATGGCTATTATAGCCCGCTACCACATACTAATGGAATAGATGGTGCATTCGCTGCTAGATTGATTAGAAAATCTTAATATTTTTTGAAATTTATTTGTTATTTTGCACAATTTATTTGACAACTTTTCAAAATGTTTTATTTAATAATAACATCATTTTTATTTACTATTGTAAGTGCATTTTCGCAAGGGAATGCCCAACAATCACAGTCAGATAAATTCTATTTCGATGCAGTGCTATTTAAGGGCGATTCTATAAATAGATATCGTGTAGATAATTATATTGTTTTCCCTTACGAAAATATGAATTTTATCTATACAAATGATATTTATATTGCTAAATATACTATTCAGATTAGTGCAAAAGATAGCTCTGGCAACATAATTAAGACCGAAAATATAGAGAGGACTATCTCAGAAAAAGATTACTACATAGCACATGGTGCTAATGCTGATTTTGATAAACTAGTTGTAAAATTGTATTTAGAGCCCGGTAAGTATATTATCGAGGCAAATATCAAAGACCAAAACTCTATTGCCGAATACTCTAAGCAGCGAGAAATCAATGTAATAGACTTCCGATCATTTAATTTTGCTATGAGCGGTATTCTTTTGCTTAGCTCTATAGAAGAAGAGAATGGAAAGTATAAGATAACGCCACATATATCTGACAATATAGCTAATTTAACTAATGGTTTTTTCATTTTTTTTGAATCTTATAATCAAAATAGTAAGTATGATTCTATAGATTATGTATGGGAAATTTATGATACAAAAAATGAATTAATTGCGTATAGTAATAGAAATAGGAAGCCTAATACCTTGGCTAAAAGTCAAAATTTCATTAGGATACCTCCAATCAAAGAAATGACCACAGGGTCTTACACTATTTCGCTGCTTGCACTTGAGCCACTTAATATTAATGAGTATTCTAAAGAATCTGCAATAGCTCGCACTAATCGTTCTATAAAATACCTCAAAACATTTGCCAACGGCAATATAATGGAAGACCTTAACTTAGCTATTAGGCAATTACGCTATGTAGCATCGAGAGATGAAATGGATAATATACAGTCTGCTAAAGACGAAAAAGAGAAACAGAAAAGATTTGAAGAGTTTTGGAAAAAATTAGATCCAACTCCCTATACAGAGCGCAACGAAGCATTTGATGATTATTATTCTCGGATCAATTATGCTAATCAGAATTTTAAAGGTTTGCAAGATGGATGGCTTACTGATATGGGAATGGTGTACATTATTTTTGGAGAGCCAACAAGTAGAGAATCGCAATTTGGATATGGCGACAACAAAACATACCAGAGATGGCTCTATGGTAATGGAAGAGAATTTATTTTTGTTGATAACACAGGTTTTAAAGATTATCGATTATTAAGACCTGCCATAATTACAGAGAAATATAAGTATAATAAATGATTTAATTAAAGGCAAAATATGAGTGTTAGCGTAATAATACCAGCGGGTGGTATTGGTAAAAGATTTGGGGCTGATGTGCCTAAGCAGTTTGTTGAGATTGCAGGTGCTCCTATTTTAATACATACCCTTAATATTTTTAATCAAGTAGATGAAGTAGAAAATATAGTAATAGCTGTGCATACCGAATGGTATTCATTTACTAAAGAATTGTTGAAAAAATTTGACCAAAGTAAGGTAAAAGAGGTTGTAATTGGTGGCTTGGAGCGTCAGGATTCTGTATCGAATGCTATACATACCAAAACAGTTTCTGAGTCAGATGTAGTGATGATTCACGATGCTGTAAGACCGTTCTGCACCCCACAACTTATCAAAAATGTGTTGGAAGCAGTAGAAGAAACAGGAGCAGTAATACCAGCTACCAGACCTACTGAAACTGTAAAAGAAGTTACTCATAAGGGTGAGATTATCAAAACTATTGATAGAACTAAATTAGCAATGGCTCAGACTCCACAAGCTTTTTGGTACGATATTATCAAAACAGCTTACGAAAAAGCTATGCTTGCTAATTTTTATGGGCCAGACTCTGCATCGTTAGTTGAGTTTATTGGCTACAAAGTTACTATGATAGATGGTGAGCATAGCAATTTGAAATTAACTACCCCTTACGACATCAGATTAGCTGAGTTTTTATTAGGTGCTAATTAACACATCTTATTAAGTAATATGAATAGGCTGTGTTGATAATATGCAGCCTATTTATTATTATTCATTCTATTTGAGAGCATTTTTATATATTTAAAAATTTTTCCAAATTTTGAATAATTTATTTGCAGAGTATTAGAATTATTCACTACTTTTGAGTTATGAATTATACAATTAAAATTATATCAATTTTAATGATTCTGAGCAATATATTGCTTAGCAACTATATATTGTTCCAATATTCACTTTTCAAAATCAATCAATCTTATATCGCTAAATACGAGTGTATCCAAAAAGAAGACTTAGATAATATCTGTATGGGATCGTGCTATTTGGAGAAGGAAATTAATCACGATGACAAACAAAGCTCTCCAATATTTAATATCAATGAAATTAAAGTAGAAAGTGGAGTTTTGCTTAATTATATTTTGCATTTAGCTCAATCTATTCAAGAAATTAAATTCTTTAATTTTATTCAAATATTTTA
>JBDHXE010000025.1:0-19589 GCA_039810525.1 Chlorobiota bacterium
AATGTCAGTATCAACAATAGTATCTTTGGTCAAATTAACTACCATTCTTATTATTGCAGTCTTAGTGTTAATCTTTGGGATAGTCCACATAATTTCTTTCTTGGTAGCATCTACTTTATTAGAAATCACAGTCCATTTATCACCAGAATTAGAAGAAAATAATAAAGTAATACTACTCAATCCACCAGATGCCCAATAAATCTGTGATTTGGTACCACCCATATATACTTCATCATTTTTGGCTGGTTTCAGAAAATAAGCAAATCCACTCACTATAGCAAAGGTGGAATCAGAAATTTCAACTTGCTCACCACTTTCATTGTCTAATACCCTTACTAAGTAGTTTGTAGAATATACAGACGGCGCTTTCCAATTATATTTACCATCAGAAACATTGATTGGAGATGAATTAATCCTATTCCAAGTAAATCCAAAATTATAAGAATATTCCAAATTAATTAAGGAAGAACCTACGAAATTCCACTTAATATCAATAGGAGTATTAGGACGATACTCTTCACCACCATTTGGAGTTATTAAATTAAGTGAGTATTGATAAATAGGATTTATTGAGTCTCTTAATATTTTTTCTGGCTTAATTTTTTCCTCAATACTATGTATAGTAGTAGAAGAATGCCATTTCATTATAATAGATTTGTTGTTTAATATATCGAATCTAAACGAACCCAAATAAGTCTTTTTATTTTCTAATAAAGCACCATTTTGCCCCAAATCTTTATCATATTCAATTTCAATTGTTCTTACATTTCTAAACGCAAAATCAGTATTAGGCAAAGGCGCAGATCTCATTGAGATATATCCATTTTTAACTTGATTAAAAGGCACATCTGGCAGAGTTGTAAAAGCCTTATATTTTACTACATTAGTATCATAGCTTATAGCAATAGTAGAGGAACCTAAATAAAATGGATTACCTACAGACTCCATAGATATATCTACAATCAGAGAATTACCTTGAATTTTGTAATCGAACGATAATTTGACAGAAGAATTTGAAGATAATAAGTTTATATTATCATTGTGCTTATTTATTGATTGCTCTCGTTGGTAATTATTAATAGAAGGCGGTACAATGGAACTATCAAAAGCAATTCTTCGCTTCATATTTTTACTTACAAGTACCCTATCATCAGCATTTACATAATTATCACCAGTCAAATCATAAGGAGAGTGATATGTTCCTTCAGAAGAACGAAGCAAGATATAATCATTTTTATCAATATTATAATCTTGGTTAACATCACCAGCTACCATAAGCGAAAGTCCTCTACCAATATCATTAAAAGGTCCATTCGAATAGACTAACGATGTAGAATATCTTAGAGTATCGTTTTCATTAGAGCTTGCGTTACCAAAAGCTGTAAAATAGCCATTAGACCATGGGTTAGTTTTGGCGTCAGGCAAAAAATTATTCGATATTCCATTCCAAGATGTGAAATCCCAACCCGATTCAATTTGCCAAGTATCGGGGTTATCACCCTCAAAAATATATGGAGCTGCATACCGCGATAATATAGGCAAATAATTTTTCTTTTCAACTTCAACCCAGTAAGAGTTTTTAACTAAATTTTCAAATACAAAATCTATATTTGCAAATTTATTATTACCCGCATTTAAATTGCTTTGATCCAATTCCGAGTATTGCAAAAACGATTCTGCAGAATCTATTAATCTGCCAACTCTACCTTTATTATCATCAAAAATTTTGATCTTAATACCACCACTATCATAGCTATTGCCAATTTGTCTTAATAAATAATTGATGCCCTGATAATAACCTTCTGGTATTACTCGAAGAGTAAAATTTGAGCTTGGAGTAATTGTAAATAATTGACCTTCAGAATTGATTGTTCCAAAATCACCAAATATCCGATATTTCAAACTTAATCTAAATCTTGCGTTAGTCAAAGTAGCAGGTATAGAGCCTTGATCATTGTATTTACCATCATTATTTTTATCTGGATTAGCTTGAGATACATTTAGATTTGCCGCAAATACTACACTATCATTTACACCATAAAATTTAAATGAATTACTATAAGGTATAGACAAAGAAGTAATAGTATTACCTACCCAATATGGACTACCAACATATTTATATGGTTGAGTTTCATTACCACCACCTCCTAATAGTGAGTATTCTATTATTGGTGGGTTAGAAGGTGTACCTAATGGTATATCTGAAGTAAGTGAGGAATAATCAAAGCCTACCCATCGTATTTTCAAGTTTTCATTTTTATTATTTACTCTTTGTTTGAATATTGGCTCAACTAATTTGATATAAGGCTTAGTTGGTATATATTTAGCTTCATTAGAATATTTTACAAAAAAATCCGAAAAATCATCAGAATTGAATATCCTAATTTCATTAAAAACACCAGTACCACCATTAAAAGATAGAGCATATCTAAGATTTTTCTTTATGACATCTTTGAATTTACTTGTCCTATTAGATAATGCTCCTTGTACAAATAAAGTCAGATCATCGGTATCGTTATTGTATTCTACATTAGCAGGTAAATCATTCCAATATCTAAAATCGCGTAATTCGCCATAATATTGCCCTATATTGATATTTGCTACCTTAGGGTAAGAGCAAAAATAAGTAGCTACTGATGGCGCATTATATGGTTCGAAAGCTTTACCTAATTGATTTACTATAATAGAGTCATTTTGTGGTAAACCATCAATATAAAATCTAATAAATGATTTCCCATCACCTTTATTGAAATTAAAATAGACAGATATATGAGTCCAAGGTGTATCTACAGCTATCGAATTAGCCTCTATTAATGGGTAGTTATAATTACTTATTGCTTTTCGTAAAGAATCTCTGCTATCTAAAATATCAAATTCTAATAGACCATTATAGAGTAATTTCAAAGAAAAATATTCTTTACCAGTTAGAGAATCAACTTTTGCAATTAAAGGCATTGATACATCTGCTATTGAGGGAAATCTATATGGTTTTATCCATAATTCTAGCATATTCCTATTATTGTCAAAATTGATAGTATTTTGAGCTTCAGTCTTGATAATAGTGTTTTTTTCCTTGAATATTGCAAAATACGGCGCAATAGTAATAGTATCACTAATATAAAAAGCCTCTTTTTGTAAATTAGCTACTGTGCCACTTGCTCGCAACAAAACTTTCTTGATATATGGGCTGATAGTTCTTATATTTGCATTTTGATCATTATTGAGATATGGCTCCCAGATCACAGATAATTGCTCAATATCAGGAGCATTATTACCAACTTGATACTTATTCAAAGTATCCTTAATCCCAGTCCAGCTTATTCCACCATCTAATGAATATTCTAATTCAAAATCTTTTGAATTAGATTTACTAATATTACCAATTTCGTATGCTACCCAATTAAGTTTGTATCTGGATTTGGAAATATTAGATAATCCAGCACTTCTAATAGGTGAAGTAATTTTGAGATGAGGGAAATCTGGCATATATAATATACCAAATAACTTCTTGTCTGAGGATTTGTATAATGAAATATTCTGACTACCTTGTTGATACTTTTCATCATTAGCCAAATCATTCATTTCGCCATTAAATGAATAATTTAGAATCAACCCTCTACGTATATCATCAAATTGAGAAGTGTTAGCTGGCTCTGCTAATCCATTTGCATATTTTTTTATTTCACTTTGCGAAAGAGCTACTTTCCACAAACGAACTGCTTTAATACCAGCTGATAGAAAATTCTTAGTTTCAATTTTATTATTAGGATTGAGACCTATCCATACAGGATGATTGGTTACAAGCATTCTGGTATCAATAGCAGAATCATTGACGAATTTATCCACAATAATACCATTTACATATAGAATCACTTCATTATTCTTAACTGTAGCCGCTATATGATTCCAATTCAAATCAAAAGAATGTTGGTACATACTATCTATAGGAGACTCAGTTATAGGGAAATCTGCTGCCAAATCAGCTAAATATCCATTTTTGCCTCTACCCTCAATTTCTCTTACTTTGAAAGCAGGGTATTTACCATCTTTTAAATATAGCATCCAGCTACCTTCCTTCGAACCGTTGATAGGAGTTGCATCTTCTCCTGCACTCGATACTATTATACCGGGATTACTACCTACTGGTTTAATTTGATTGATATTTACCCAAGCTTCGACTGTCAATTGAGTAGAATTAGAAATATTATTATCGGTTTTAATATATTCATTTATCCCATTTAATTTGAGAAAAAATATACGACCTACTGACATCGGACCTACAATATTAGATGATATAGTATCATTATTTTGCCAAATATCTAAATTCGTTCCGAAACTACCTTCTAATTGCATTAGTCTCAAATATAACTTATCATATCTTATCTTATAAGATAACTCCTTGTTAATTAAGATTCTAACAGGTTGCCTAAAATTATCAACGGATAATTTACTCCCTTTTTGTGTTGTTATTACATAAGAAGTAGTGGTATTAGGATTATTAATATTGCCTGTATAATATAACTTATTATTAAATGTAGTAGAAGATTGGGCATCAGTCTCAACGAATCTACCAAAATCAATCCAATCAGAGTCGCCACTCCTAATTTCAAGAGAATATCCCAAATTCTTATCAATTTGAGGTTGCTGAATAGTAGGTATTACAAACTTAGATGGTATGACAGATCTTTCAAAATA
Organism: Chlorobiota bacterium; assembly: GCA_039810525.1. Taxonomy (GTDB): domain Bacteria; phylum Bacteroidota; class Ignavibacteria; order Kapaibacteriales; family UBA2268; genus JBDHXE01. Next base: position 4,696 of record JBDHXE010000025.1, read on the forward strand.
AATCGGATATCCTTTTGCTGCATAACTACCAGTCAACGATAAATAATTCTTATCTCTATCTATCACAGAATTGTTAATAGTCGGTGATAAAATAGTAACTCCTATAACTTTCATTGTAGGATTACTTTTTAAAGATAAAAACTCAGAAATATCCTTACTATTATCATCGTATACCTTAGTCGAATCGCTTATCCAATCTAAACCAGTAAAAGAATTATAATTGACCGAATCTTTAATCTTAAATTTGATTAAAGCTACAAATGTACCTAATCCATCATTACTTACTTTTATTCCTTGCGATAATTGATTACTTTTAGTAAATACTATACCAATTGCACCATTTAGGCTATCAATAGTACTAATCTTAGGAAATGTAAGGCCATTATTGGAATTAATTGGGCTAATTATATCAACTATTGGATTACTTTGGTCAATATTAGCACTAATACTATCTGTAGAATATGCAATACTATTGATAGCTTTTAGAGAATTCGTATCATATTTTATCAAAAAATTACCAGAAGATATATAGGGAGAATTTGAATTATTAGATTTAATCCATATTTCTAAATGTATTTCATCATATCTTCTTCTTTGCTTAGTCTCTATAGTCAAATATTGCGCTAAAATATCGTTTGATACAAAAATAAAGACAATTATTAAAAGTATATTTTTCATATTAAATCTATAATTTTATTAAAACTAACAAATAATATACCAAAATATTGGTAACTGCATATTTTATCTTAGAATACATCATATTGATAAATGAGTAAGAAATAACAATATACAAAAAAGACATTAAATTACTGAATAGCTATTTATTAAAATAAGTTGCACTAATTGCTTTGTTTATTAATTTAATTATTCTTATTTTTAAATATTATTATGAATTGAATAGATAGGGTAGGTCGTTCCAATAATGGAATATTTTTATTTGTGCTTGTTGGTAATATTATCATTACTTGCCGCCTTTCAACTTGGAATAGTTAGTTATCTGAGTCAAGAACGCATTCTTGAAGTAGTAGAAACAAATTATAAAACTGCAAAATTCTTAAGAAAATTGAAGGTAGAATTTGACTATGATTACAATGGATTTTATTTAATCGAACTAACTCTTTTTGCAATTTCAACAATTGTTTTCAGCTACATAATATACTCATATCCTATAGGATATATAAATACCACCTTATATACTATTGGATTTCTATTAATATATCTCTTCTTAAGGACAGTGGCTAAGTCTTATGGCATTAGAAATTCAGATAAGTTGTCTATTAGGCTTTCGTGGCTATTGAAATTATATTATTTTCTATATTGCCCTCTATATCATTTATTTAATTCTTTAAGAAAAGTAATAGAAGGAGAAAAAAATGCAGAGGAGAGCCGTGAAGAAATAAATGAATTAGTAGAAACTGCACACGAAGAAGGCGCCATAGATATTGGTGAATATAGAATCCTAAAAAATATTATGAATTTTAGCGAAGTTTTAGTAACCGATGTAATGACACCACGTACAGTAATTTTTTCATTCGAAGCAGACAGACTAATTGATGATGTGATTAAAATACCTGAGCTGCAGATGTATTCTCGTTTCCCTATTTGGGAAGGCGAATCTATAGACGATGGTATTATAGGCTATGTAATGTCAAAAGATATTTTACTTGCCGCAATTAATGGTAAAAATAATATGACTTTAAGAGACTTTTGTAGAGAAGTTTATTTTATTCCCGAAAATGCTAGGCTTGATATTGCTTTAGAGAGATTTCTGAACAGACGTCAACATATTTTTATTGTAGTAGATGAATATGGTGGGGTAGAGGGCCTACTTACTATGGAAGATGTATTAGAAACAATACTTGGTACTGAAATATTAGACGAAGCAGACAAAGTAGCAGATCTTAGACAATTAGCTAAACAAAGACGCGATTCACGAATAGCGTCAATATCTTAATTATTTTTTATATAACTATTTAGGAGAATATATGAGTTTATTCGATTGGAGTACAAGCTATGAGCTAGGTGTAGATTTTATTGATACTCAACATAAAAAAATATTTTCAATTTTAAATGATATAATTAATGCACAAAGCAGAAATGCTAATAGGGCAGAAATAGAAGAGATAATTGACGATCTGATTTTCTATACCAAGATTCACTTCAATCAAGAAGAAAAGGAAATGGAAGATGATAAGTTCCCAGAAGTTATGGAGCATCGTGCCTTGCACCAAGAATTTACATCAAAAATTACAAAATTTAGAGAAGACTTCAAAAATGGTGTAGCTAATATCGAAATGACCGTTTTAGAAGAGTGGAAAGCATGGTTGCTAAATCACGTTTCGGTTGATGACAAAAAATATACAGTTAAATAAAAAAATCATTTTTTTATAAACTAATTTATACTTACTTTTGTAATCTCATTAGGACGGGGTGTAGCGCAGTCCGGTTAGCGCACCTGGTTTGGGACCAGGGGGCCGGGGGTTCGAATCCCTCCACCCCGACAAAAAAAGCCGATTCTTATCGGCTTTTTTATATTTACTATCTTACTTCCTACTTAATTACATCAATGGAAATACTACAAATATTACACAATCCCAAATAGCATGCGATATTAATGCAGGCCATAATGATTTATATTTCATATATATCCATCCCCAAAATAATCCACATATCAGTGCCGCCATAAATAGTATAAAATTGAATGACCAAATATGTACAAATGCATAGACAGCGGTAGTAATCAAATAGCCTTTCATATCGCCATATTTGAGAGATAAATTATGTTGAGCAAAACCACGCCAAAATATCTCTTCGGCAGGCCCTATCCATAATAGTAGCGCTAATCCAATAAATATCTTATCAGCTTGCGTCTTTGTTGAATATATGTTCTCAATTTGATGGTGAGCAAAATCAAATAGAAAATTTGCTGCGTATTTACCTACGAAAAACACCATATACAAAAAAGCTGCAAATAAAAGACCAAGCCAAACCCATTTAATTTCAAATTTGTAAACATCTTTTAGCTGTGTTCTTCCTAATACTAGACTATATATATTTAAAGATAAAGTAGCTGCAATCATAATATACCAAAAATTGAATATATCTTTAGTCCAAGGAGAAAACATAAAGAACCAAAAAATTGCTGCTATAATAAAACCGGGTAAAACTTTTTTCATTAGACTAATGCTTCAATTAATAAACTTACACTTAATAATATACCAAATACTAAATGTAATTGAGCTGTCATTACATCTAGCATAGCAATGTTTTGAGGTTCGTTTTGATTATTATTAGCTAACAATTTAGTATTTTTAAGAGCTATAGGCAAACTTATAAATACTAATAGAGACCATATTGGCAAAATATTCAACGCAATTAGCAAAACTACTGAAGCATAAGCGCCAAATATTAAAAAATAATAATATTTGCGAGAAGCATTATAGCCAATAGTGCTAGCCAAAGTCTTAATATTAGCTTCTTTATCATACATAATATCCCTAGTGTTATTAGCATGTAATATAGCTACTACTAAAAATCCTACTGGAATAGATATGATAGCAATATCGCTTATCAATGAATATGAACCTGTAAGAGCATAATAAGTTCCAAAAACCATCAATGGGCCAAAAGTAAGATAAATTAAAAAATCGCCCATTGCGCGATATTTGAATAATGAGTATGCATAAGAAGCACCTATGCCAATCAATCCTATTATTAGCATATCAGTGCCGCGAAAATATACTAATACCATTCCAATAAGGAAAAGTGCAATCAATGATAATATACCTGCTTTGTATATTACACTTGGTTTCATAAGCCCATCAACCAAAATTCTACTCGAGCCAAAAGTATCAGGTCTATCTACTTTATTTTTAAAATCGAAGTATTCCGAAATTAAATTACCTGCTATTTGAAACAATGGACTACCAATGGCTATTATCAACATTAATTTCCAAGCAGTATCTCCCTTGTAATTAGCTAAAGTAATCATAGCACCCAATAGCACAGGGATAATTGTAGCTGTTAAAGAAAAAGGACGTATTGCCTGTATCCATAAGCTAGCTGAACTTCGTTCTGTATTCGACATATTCATACAATACCTATTGAAAAATTGGTGAAAAATTATCTAAATTATTTAAATGCTCCTTATATTGCTCAATATAAGCTAGCAAAGTATCATTATCTGCTAAGTGAGTTCTATAAGTATAAAAAGGAGGTAATACAGTCATTCCAGTATAATAAAGTAATCCATGATATATATGGTACAATATCTCATTGATATCTCCATGTTCACCTTCTTTAGTAAAGGCATGCTGGCTACCACCAGCAGATACGCAGCAAATTACCTTTTTACCTTTGAATGCTCCAGACTCATATCTTTTGTCGCGTGGGTGGTAGGCAAACCCAAAAGCCATAACTCTATCAAACCAACCCTTTAGTATTGCTGGGAACGAACTCCACCATAATGGGAAATTAAGAACTAATAAATCAGCCCAAACTAATGCATCCATTTCTGCTTGTAAATCATCAGCATAAGAATTATTCATAAAACTGTTCATTTGTTCCTTTAAAATGTGAAGATAGTCTGGATTGCTAATTGACTTAAAATCATCAGCACTTAATATTGGATTGAAATTCATTTTGTATAAATCTTTGACTACTACATTATTACCTAAGTTTACAAAATGTTCGTAAGCAATATTCTTTAATGATGATGAAAATGATTTTTCTTCGGGATGTGCATGCAATATTAGGACATTCATTTTATTTCTTTATACTATTTGTTAATTTTTAATATCACAAAAATAACACAAAACCAATTAATAATTAAATCCATATATTATAAAATACTGATTTCTATATTAAGTTGTCTATTTTCTAAAAGAGCCTTCTTATCCAAATAAGTACCTATCGAAGTGCCAATACCCAAACCGATTGGAATTCCTATACCCAAAAGCCCCATATTTCCAATTATTGCCCCAAATACTACACCAATAGGTACACCGAATATAGAAATGCCCAATACTAAATAATAATTTCTATAATAATTCTTAGGTACTATCTTCAACTCTCTTTCAAGAAAAATAATTATTCTCTTCTCAGAACTTTTAAATTTTTTTATAAACAAATCTTCATCAATTGACAAATTATTTATGCTCTCGATTTCATTATTTATAAATTCAATTATATAATCAGGTAATTGTTTTTGACGCAAAAGATTAATCAATTCTCTAAACTTAACAAACTTTTCGTTAGCATTACAATTCTTTAAACTAAAGTTCTTAGGGTATAATTCCTTTATTTCCAACTGTTCCATACTAAACCTTTTCACCTATAATTATTTTTAAAAGACGCTTTTGCTTTTTCACAATGAATTTTAATTTTTCATATTTAATACCTAATTTATTCCAAATACTTATCTTTATAATCCCATTTTGAATAAATATAGTATCACTTTTCTCCAAATACCAGATTTTATACCCATTCTTTTCCATCCATTCACTAATCTTATCTATATTAGGATTGACATAATACTTACCGTGAGTTTCAATTGAAATTACTTTCGGTTTACTTCTCATATATTTTAATACAAACCATTCCGCACCTTCAATATCTATACTAATCAAATCTAATTTACCATTATCAATTTCAGAGAAGAGAATAGATCTAGCTTCGAATCTATCTTCATCACTCAAAATATAATTATCATTAATTAAGGCCGGACTTGAAGTAACTTCGCCAATAAAAGTCGATGCTTCTCTTCTATATAGACTAACACTTCCACTATAATCATATACTGCTGCTTCTACAATTTGAACGTTGCTGCAATCCTTGAAATAATCTATTAAATTATTGACATATATGGGGTCAGCTTCTACTAATAATGTAGAAATACCTTTGCTTATAAAGCCTAAGATATTAGATTCATCAGGCTTGAATACACCTACCTCACATACATAATTAATATCAATTTTAGCAAGACTTACCTTTTGGAACAACCTATTGGCACTATTATTCATAATATACTTCTATTTTTCTTAAAAATAATTAAATTAAATAAAAAAGCCATTCAAAAAGAATGGCTAATAAATAAATAAATCACTGATAAAATATATTATAATCTAAAATGAACGCCACCACCAATACCTAAGAAGGTAGATGAGCTTCCAGATGTGAATATAATATGATATTTTAGATTAGCTCTAATTTCCATATTTGGTGCAATAGGGAAAGCAGCGCCTACTATTGGAGTGAAGCCAAAATCAGTACTTGATGAAGATACACTACCAAAAAATCCAGTATTTACCTTTGCTGAACTAAAGAATAATAGAGTTTCAGCACCTATATAAGGTTGAAATTTTTTATCTTGGTTGAATCTATATTGAATACCTGCATTAACAGGTACAGTAGAAAAAGAAAGTCCAGCAATCTTTTCACCAAAAGAAATATATCCAACAGAGCCAGTTAATAATAACTGTGGATTTAAAGAATAACTAAATACTCCGGTTAATCCAAAACCTGTCCCATAAGCATCGCCCATATCGCCCATAGGTAAAGCCAAAGATACTTCGCCACCTAATTGCATTTTATTATTCTGAGCGAAAGTAGGGCTCGAAAATACTGCAAATAAAATTGCAATAATAAGTGTTGTTTTTAAAATCTTCATAATATCTCCTATAAATGAAATAATAAAAAAATTATTTATCTTTACTCAAATTAACAATCTTATCCTTCAATTCCTCTAATTTATCAAAGGTAGTCAAATTGGTATTATCCAAGAAAGGTTTAATAATATCAATTGGAATAGGGAAAATGATTGTAGAATTTTTCTCAGTAGCTATATCAGACAGAGTCTGCAAAAACCGTAATTGAATTGTAGCAGGAAATTTCATTAATTGCTCGGCAGCTTCAGATAGCTTCACAGAAGCCTGTAATTCACCGTCAGCATTGATTACCTTAGCTCTTCTTTCTCTTTCTGCCTGAGCTTGCTTAGCCATAGCACGTTGCATTTCAGGCGGCAGATCTATCTGCTTCACTTCTACCGATGCTACCTTGATACCCCATGGCTCTGTGTGCTCATCTATTATCTGCTGCAATTTAATATTAATTTTTTCTCTTTCTGATAATAAATCATCTAAATCGGATTGCCCTAATATAGAACGTAAGGTAGTCTGTGCTATTTGATTAGTAGCATATAGATAGTTCTCTACACTTACTATAGCTTTGTCTGGATACACTACCCTAAAATACAGTACAGCATTCACCTTGATTGATACATTATCTTTGGTAATTACATCTTGTGGTTCGATATCCATAGTAATAGTCCGTAAACTTACTTTTACCATCTTATCAATAAAAGGCACTAACATTATTAGACCGGGACCTTTGTAACCAATTAATCGCCCTAACCTAAAAATTACACCTCTATCGTATTCGCGTATTACCTTCACCGAAGTGATTAAGATAAATACAATAATGAGTATTAATATACTTATAAATTCCATTATATATTAAGATTTGTTTAAACTAAGTTACAAATCTATTTTATAATTTTTAATAAAACAAATTTTATTTCGTTAAAAATGAAAAATATATTTATTTTATTTAATTCTATATTGGCACGATAATTGATTGAATGTGCGTAGTATTTACAATATATTATTTTTGAAATATTTTTTTTTAAAAAAAAGTAAAAAATAATTTGGCAAATTAGAGGAAATTACTTACTTTCGTATTCACAATATTTAATAAATATTGAATCAAGCGAAAGTAGCTCAGTTGGTAGAGCACAACCTTGCCAAGGTTGGGGTCGCGAGTTCGAGTCTCGTCTTTCGCTCGATAGTTTTTATAGCTATCACTTCCTCTTTATGCTGCATGCCTTGCTAGCAGTTCCCCCCGTTAGCGAGGCATTTTTTTAAAAAAAAATTCATTGCTATAATAATTTAATTCTTATATTTGTAAAATAATGTGTAACAATTTGGTATAATTATTGTCTTATATATACTTGATAAAATAATTTGTTTAATTTTAAAAATCGGTTATTCCGATTAAGAGGATATATATGACAATGAGAAAAGAATTCCAAATAAGTATTATGCTTTTAGGCATTCTTTTAATGTCTATCAATTCTTTTGCTGAAAATTTGAAAATCCTCCATTCTGATTATAATAAATTCGATTTCCATTTTCAATTACCAGATGTTAATTTTCAGAAAGTTCAAATAAATGGGCAAGAATATTCTATTCCCATTATCAATGCTGCAGAGATTATTGATGAGCCATATACACCTTATCAACTTATATATAAGTATAGAATTAATATACCTAATGACCAAACTCCTAAATTAGTAGTAAGTAATTTCGTTACAAATAATGACAGACTATTATTAGCACCTACTCCTGCCAAAATATATAGCAGAATTAAAGACTCATTAAAATATGAAATCAATGATAAATATAAATCAGAAATTAATTTTACAACAGTCAATCAAATCAATATTAATGAATTTGTAAAAGTTAAATATGCTGGTATAGCAGGTGATAAATATATAGCCGAGATAATTATCTATCCTTACTTGTATTCTACTAAGCTCAATGAAATTATATATTTACAAAAATTTGATGCTTCTATTCAATTTGATGATAGCAAAAGCTCTATTTTAAATAAGAATATTGAAACATTCAACTATGCTAATGCTCTCAATTATAATGATACTCCAAAATGGAATATATTTTATAATCAAACACCTAAACTACTCGCCCAAGACAAACCTATGAGCGAACTAAGCAGCGGTAATTGGGTCAAATTATCAATCAATCAACAAGGTGTCTATCAGATAGAAGCTTCAGATTTGCAATCATTAGGGTATAATATTACACCTGCAGATATTCAATCAATCAAAATATTTGGAATAGGCGGCAAACCACTCCCAGAAGATATAAGTCAAGCAGGTTCATTAAGTATGAATGAGCAAGAAATCATTGTAAATACTAACTCCGATGGTACTTTAAGAAATATTGTATTCTATGGAGCTGGACCAAGTGGATTTGAATTAAGAAGAGGCGAAATACAACGATACAATAATTATTACAATTCGAATATTAGTTATCTATTGACTTGGGGCGGTTCTATTGGCAAAAGAGCAATTGAACAACCAACCCCTACCTCACAAATTACCAATATACCTTCTACATATATTGATAGATATCTATTCGAAGAGGATATAGTAAATCCATATCAGCCCGGAGCAGGTAGAGATTGGTTTGGTAGATCATTCTTTACAGTACCTTTTAGCCCCGTACTACTGCACAATTTGGATATATCTGGCAGTATTAAATACAAATTTGCATTAGCCCATCATTCTTATGTACAGAATGAAAATAGAAACTTCGGTACATTTAATATATACGAAAATAATACAGCAATTGGCAAAATGGTTCTACCACCCGGTGGAGAGTATTTAGCCGCCACAAGAGGTTTTCTAAATATAGAATTGCCTGCCAATTCAATTAGCAATGATGACCGCTCAATTATCAAGATCGATTATAATAATGAATTTGATAGATCTGCTACACCATACTTTGACTATTACGAAATACATTATCCACGCAGCTTAGTTGCTATCAATAATTCTATTAATTTAATTCCTGAATTGAATCAATCTGGAGTAACTCAATATAATTTTAATGGGTTTAATGGTGAGATATATGGATTTGATGTTACTAATTCGGCTAATCCTAAATTATTAAAAAATAATAGCTCAACCGGTGGAATGTTTGTTTTAATTACTGAATTAATACAAAACCAATTTGCAAACTATTACATATCATCTAATCTTAGCAAACCAACATTAGCTAAAATTAATATTGCTAATATTAGAGATAATCAAGATAAATCCGAAATAGTTATAATTACTCACCCTGATCTATTACAAAGTGCTACCAAATACAAAGAATATAGGCAAAGTCAGGGCTATAAAGTTAGCTTGTTCAGAACAGATGATATATATAATGAATTTGCTTGCGGAAATAATGACCTAACTGCAATAAGAGATTTTCTATCTTACCTAAAAATCAAATGGAATGGAAAACCAGATTATGTAATATTATGGGGTGATGGTCATTATGATTTTAAAAATATAGCTACCAAAAAGACTAATTATATACCTGCATACCAGACATATAACAGCGATTTAAGTGATTTTAGTGAAATTAATCAATGCTATGCAACAGATGATTTCTATACTCGCTTACTCGGAAATGATCAGTACGCAGATATTAGAATAGGTAGAGTTACTATTGATAGCCCCGATATTGGCGATGATGTATTCAATAAAATTAGAAATTATGAACAAGACTTATCTATAGATCAATTTAGAACTAATATACTCCTAGTAGCTGACGATGGACCAACTACCAAAGATTACGATGGAGCAATGCACACCGCATCTTCAGAAAGACTACAAAATGATATAATTAGTAAATATGCTCCAGAGCTACAATACGAAAAAATATATATGGTAGAATACCCTTCTATCAATGTTCCCGGTGGGAGAAGAAAGCCACAAGTTACAGAAGACTTGCTAACTAAAATTAATACTAGCGGTGCATTAATCCTTAATTGGTTTGGGCACGGCAACCCTAGAGTATGGGCACATGAAAATATATTAGATAGAGATATTACCATACCTAAAATGATTAATAAATCTAAGCCATTTTTCTTAACAGCAGCAACCTGTGATTTCGGTAGATTTGATAATCCAGAAGTAAGAAGTGGTGCCGAAGAAATGTTCGTGAGCAAAAACGGAGGTGCAATTGGGACTTTCTCTGCCACACGCGTAGTCTATGCAAGTGAAAACGAATCCTTAGCTAAAGAATTCTTTAGAATATTACTTACCAAAGATACAACCACTGGATTATATCCCACACTTGGCGAAGCAATGCTGAAAGTCAAATTAATTAAAAATGATGAAAATGATAAAAAATATTTTTTACTTGGCGATCCACTAATTAGATTAGCAATTCCCGACTATGAAATAAAAATTAAATCAATCAATAATACTAATCTGAGTACAATAGATAGTACAATCGAATTGAAAGCTCTATCCGAAGTTACAGTAGAAGGCTATATTTATAGTAGAGATGGCAAAGACATCCAGACAGATTACAATGGCACTGTAACTATAACACTTAGAGATGGAGATAAAGAAATTTCTATGTACGAAATAGTAGATGGTGTGCAGCGAAGCTTTTACACATTTAATAAACTTGGCTCATCATTAAACCAAAGTACATACAAAGTAGAAAATGGTAAATTTATTGCAAAATTCTATATACCAAAAGATATAAGCTTTAGTAACAAAAATGCTACATTATATACTTACGCATATTCTAGTGATAAAAGATTTGCCAAAGGAGTCTATAATCAAATCAAAATATCTGAATTTGATGATGCTAGTTCTATCAAAGACGAAAAAGGACCTGATATAACCATTTCTTTAGATTCGAGAAAATTTATAGATGGGGATATTGTGTCATCAAATCCTTTACTAATTTTAGATCTTTACGATGAATCAGGAATCAATACCACAGGGTTGGGAATAGGTCATAGAATAGAAGCATGGATAGATGATGCTAAAACTTCAATAGATTTGACCGACAAATTTGTATCATCATTTATAGATTCTCGCTTAGGCTCAGTGCAACAAGTTTTATATAATATGAGCGAAGGCTTACATACAATCAAAGTAAGAGCTTGGGACGTATTTAATAATTTTTCTCTTAGTGAAACTAAATTTAGAATTATTAATGGAAGTATTTATTTAGATGATTTAAAAGCATTCCCTAATCCATTTGAAAGTGAGACAAAATTATACTTTAGGCATAATGCTGACCTACCTTCTAAAGCAAATATAGAAATTTATACAATTAATGGGCAACTTATTCGATTTTTGCAGACTGATATTAATACAAATTATGATTCAGAAATACTATGGGATGGACTTGATGATAAAAATATGCAAGTACCAAAAGGTATTTACATTTTTAAGGTAGAATTACCTAATAAAAATAACGGAAAAATCGTTAAATTTGGTAAAGTTATAAAAATAAAATAAAAAATCTTATTGGAGGATTCTTATAATGAATTTGATGAAAAAAACAGCCGTATTTGTAAGCATATTTACATTGGCAGCTTTTTCTAAAATTGACCTTTTGGCACAGGCGGGCGGGAGTGCTGTACCTTTCTTATTGATTTCACCTGATGCTAGAGCTAGTGGTATGGGCGAGACAGGTACTGCTATCGCAGATGATATTAATGCTATATATTGGAATACGGGTGGATTAGCTTTCTTGGATTATTTTGACAATTCCAATAAATTTGGCAAAGAAGAGTATGTTCCTTATCGCCAAGTAGCACTATCTTTCTCTCCTTGGCTACCTCAATTTAATGCAGACTTGTTCTATAGCTACGGTACAGTAGGGCAATACTTTGAATCATTAGATGGTATGGTAGCATTTAATTTTATTTTTATGAACTTGGGGGAATTTACTAGAACTTGGGAAAACGGACAAGTATTAGGCAAATTTATTTCTAATGAATTTTCTGTTGGATTATCCTACGGTACAATAGTAGCTCCAGATCTTGGAGTTGGATTCCAATTAAGATATATACAATCTAATTTGACTCCTGCTTCTGCTCAAACAGGTGATGGTGCAGGAGTAGGTATTTCCGCAGCTTTTGATTTGGGAGTATTATGGAAACCGACTGACTTAGATTTCTTGGGGATTAAAGATAGACTATCGTTAGGGATAAATCTTAAAAATGTTGGACCGAAAGTTACTTATATCAAGGAATCGGATCCATTGCCAACTACTTTGAGACTTGGAGCTGCTTTTACAGCTGTAAAAGATGAATTTAACGACTTAAAATTTGCAGTTGATTTCGCTAAATTATTAGTAAAAAGAGATTCGCTTGGTAGTGATGCACTACCTACTTCATTAGTTACTAGTTGGCAAAACCCGGGTGCTGAATGGTCATTTGGAGCTGAATATTTATATGAAAATTTAATAGCTTTACGTGCAGGATACTTCACTGAACCAGCAGCTTTAGGTAATAGACAATTCTGGAATTTTGGTGCTGGTGTACGCTATGATATTTTCAAAGTTGATTTCAGCTTTATTAATACCATCGAAGAAAATCACCCTTTAGCTAATACGATGAGATTTTCTCTATTAGTTGATTGGAAGTAAAAGATTAGCAACAAAGATTTAAATTTTATATCTCAGTTGTCCTACACTTCTTCACAGTCGTCCTACACTTCCGAAAGTGTAGGACGACTTGTTCTTGCAAGCTGCTTACCATCATAGACTTACGTGATATAGCTCTTTTCAATATTTATCCCAATATATTACTATTTCTTAATAAAGAAATAGTAAATAAAACATAGAATTCTGATTTTTGATATAGTCTCAATTTTTTTTATATTTAGAAATACAGATTAAGCAGATTAAAAGATTACGCAGATTCTAAAATTTGCCTCAAACTTAGTCCTATATATTGTAGGGGTGGAGCTTACTTTGTAATTTTTTTCTATCATATCTCGACTTCTTAAATTAACGAAGAAATATAAATAATTCGAAACAAGGTAATTAATGAGGTAACTTCTTTTATAAATTCAAAATCACCAAAATAACACATAAATTACAAGAAAGGTAACCAAAAAAAAGGTGCAATTTTTTTTGGATAATATATAATATAATTGTATGTTTGTATCCTAGTATAATAATTCTTTATTAAAAATAATTTGTGGAACGCATTATGTGAATTTGAACGACTGTGAACGTTTTAATAATGTGCTAATTCAAGTGACAAGATTATATTGTCTTAACCCAATTGGATTATCTTGATTTAAATATATAAGAAGTTTTATATGAAAACAATTAGTTTTTTGCTTATCGCGTTTTCTCTTACATTTTTAATGAGTTGTGAAGAACCTAATAATTCAAACAATGATGTTAAGAAGGAAATAATGTTAGAACCACCGCCCTACCTAACATTGGATGATATATTACCAAATTATGATACAAGTGGTGTAATTGGAATTATTAATTTAGATGATGTATATAGTTCCTTTTATTATAATGGTTCTTCTCATTCCGAGCATTATTGTGAAGGCAATGCTACCTTTTATGATTCTTTAAACAATTATATACCTTGTGATAGTATAGAATTTAATAATTATAATTTCGTTAAGCCTTGGGCAGATCGGTATTTTTATGCGGGCGAAGGTGATCATATCAGCCAATCAGGACTGTTAATAAATTTTGGGCAGTTAAATCATCTTAAATTGATTGGCGGTCAATATTTAACAAATGTAGATACAACTTTTTATTTAAACAATTATATTTCTTTTTCTAATTTGGCTCCCGGCGATACAATTGACAAAGATAATAATTTATCACTTCAATGGAATTCAACACCTAATACTTTTGTTCAAATTGAAATGATTTAAATTGATAGTATTTTTGCCTGTGGTTCAATGGATAGTTTATCAATTAGTTCCATTCTGCTCGAAAATACAGGCAATTATGTAATACAGAAAGAGTATTTAAGTCAATTTAACCCGGGTTTATATACCTTGCAAATAAAGAGATATGAACCTATCTTTATTAAACAGCCACAAAATAAACAAATATTAGTCTTATGCACAACAAGTCATAAAATTAATGTTATTATAAAGGATTAATCTTTGTTTTTTAGGGGGTGGAGCATACTCTGTACTAAAAAAGACAATAAATCTTGTATTATTTTTCAATGGAGGCTGTCTCATAAGTCAGCCTCTCTTTTTATAATAACATATATAAAGTTTTCCACAATTTACAATTAGTATACCT
>JBDHXE010000026.1:0-19510 GCA_039810525.1 Chlorobiota bacterium
ATTGTAGCAGTATATTTACCAGTTGCTAATCTCTTAGTTACCTGACCTTCTAAATATAAATTTTTAGATTTGGTATCAGCAAAAGTATCTACAAATAGCGTATCTATCCAATTTAATCTACCTTTTATGATATTTTGATTATCTTGAAGTATTACCTCAGTTTCAGCAATCGCCCTATAAGACCCCGGGTTTTCAAGTGGATTAACTTGAGTAAATGATAATGCATCGTATAAAATTTTGAATAGTATTGTAACATCAGATGAATCCACTTTTTCATCTGGTATTACAATAGCATCTGTGTAAATATTAGTTCCGTATTTAAAATATGCTCTTTTATCAAAATTCTTATCATTAGCTCTTAAATTAATAATATTAATTATTATAATAAATATAATTATATATTTCATTTTAATTCCTCTATGAAATTTTTTAAAATTATACCTGCTGAAAATGAGTCTTTGTTTTCTTTTCTTTTGCTTTTCCTAATTTTAACTTCAGAAATCAATTTATAAGATTCTTCTGTTGTATTGCTTTCATCAATGGTGATTACGTTTATCTTCAAGTTTTCTTTAAGCTGAACAATAAATTTTTCAAGTGAATTCTTGAATAACTTGTTGTTTTTAATATTTAAGGGATCTCCTATGATAATCAAATCGATTCTACATTCGTTAATAATTCTCTGTAGTTTGAAAATAGCTTTGTCATTATTTTCAAAAAATGGTAAATAGTTTATTGATATCTTAAGCTCATCTGTATATGCAAAACCTATTCTTTTCAATCCATAGTCTATTGCAAGTATTCTTTTGTTATTATAATATGCTTTATCTATCATTCTTATTTAATTTATTTTTCAATAGTTTAAGATGTTTGACAGGGAAAACAAATTTAAATTTAGTTCCTTTATTGACCTCTGATTCAATTTCTATCCAGCCATTATGTAATTCGGCAACTTTTTGCATAATAATTGAACCTATGCCACTACCTCCTGTTTTTTTGGCTGTAGTAAAATATGGGGTAAGTACTTTATTTTGTATTTCGATATCCATGCCAATACCATTATCTTCTACTACAAAATAATAGTTACCATTATCTATATAAATAGATATAGCAATGTTACCGCTTTTATTAGGTAGATATTTAATACTATTTTCGATAGCATTTCTGAGACCTCTGCATAGCTTATTTATATCGCAAATAACTTTTGTCTCATTACCTTTTGATTGAAACTTAATATTAGGGTAAATATCACTATCAAATTCGGAGTATACTTTTTTGATAATTTCTTCACCTAAGACTTCTTCTACATCAAGTATATCATCGCGCCCTACTGCCAATAAATCACGCACTCTTTGAGTTAATAAATTAGTTTGAAAAAGTATCTTATTTTTTTTTAATATTGTAGTAGTATCGTCTGTATCTATTTGCTCGGCATTTAGCCTAATAGTGGATAAATTAGTCTGCATATCATGAGCAAACGAAGCTAAATTAGATAGTCTTTGTCTTTCTAATTGCTCTGTAATATCATTTGCTGAAACTACTATACCACGCACTACACCTGCTATATTTCTTATTATAAATGTATTTATTAGCCAATCTTTGGTAATATTGTCTTCTGTAATTAATATCTTTTTGATAATATTTTTTCTATTTTCAAAAGTTTCATTAATAATCTCTATTATTTTTTTACTTAACTCATTTTTAGCATAATAGCTAAAATGTTTTTTGAGTGGTATATTGTTGTTCAAATTAAGATTAATCTGACCAGCGTTGTTTGCTAATACTAATTGTCCTTTAGAATTTAAATAGTAGATATAGCCAATAGCAGGGTGCCTAAGAATCTCGTTATAAAATCTTCTTTTACGGCGATATTTTAAAGCTAAAAGTAATAGGCCAATAGTCAAAATAATAATGAACCCGTATTCTAAGAGAAAATTCAATAATATTTTAAAATATACTAAATGATTTGATTTGAAAAAAACAATCTGAGATTTTGTATCATTTCCTATAATGATTATATTATCGATTCTATTCATATTTTTGATTTGATAATCAAGGTCTATATTATCTTCTCCTAGAATTTTAAGTTCGGAGTTCAATTGTATAATACCATTTTTGAATAGTATAGTAATAATATCTTTATTTGCTTGTATTTGATTTAAACCAAAAAAATTCCATTTAATTTCGTATTCAGCTTCTAAATTTTTTATTTGCCCGCTATTTAATAATTGAAGTTTAATTTTTCTTTTTGATTTTTCATTTTCAATATTTACAAGATAAGATTTAGTTTTTTTAGAAAAAATATCTATATTATTAATACTTGATTTAAGCCAAAATAATGATTCAATCTTATTTGTAATTGAATTAAATACTTGAATTAGAGACTCTTGACTATTATCTATTGAAGTAATGAAATAATAAAGATGATCAATATTAATCAATTTATAATTATCGTATATTGTAAATTCGAATAGATATTCTTGAATTAAATTATTTTTTACTAAATACAATATTGCTTTAGTATTTTCTGTTCTGATAATGAATATTTGATGATTGGAACAAATAATATCGTCATTTTCTAATAATTGCAACTTATTAATAATAAAAATGTTACCTAATTTGATTTGAAGTATTAGTTTATTAATTTTAATAAATAAGAAATCATTATCTTTTTTTAGAATTCTATATTGATTAAGTTCATAATTAGTAGGGATTACTCCTATATTCTTTTCTGCAATTTTGTTTAGATTTTTATCTAGCACTAACAATTTGATATTATGTCCATCGGTCGTCAAGTTGTAGATATTGGTATCTTTATACGCATCAATAGCATATAATCCATTAATGTATATAGATTTGTATTGTTGCCTATTAAGCAAATTATATTGGCTTACTACATAGCCGTTTTTCTGTATTTCATTATTAATTAATGAAATTGTATTAGAATTTGTATCGATTGGAGTTATTAGTTTACCTTTTTCGATTACTGCTGTATCTAAACTCAAAATATTACTATCGCTGCTCCATAGGCTATTATAGTACAATAGTGAAAACAGTATGATAGTAAAATATTTCATAATTAAGCCTCTATCAATACAACCGAATAAACTGCACAAGCATCACCTTTGCCAAGTGCATCTAATTTCTCATTGGTACCAGCTTTGATATTTATCCTTTTTTCGTTTAGTTTAAGTACTTCGGCTAATCTCTTTTTTATCAATGGTTTATATTCCTTGATTTTGGGCTTTTCTAGTATTATCATACAATCAATATTAACTATTTTGTATGGCATAATCATTTCAATTGTTTTATGAAGTAGTAGTTCACTTGATATATTTTTGAATTGATCTTCTGTATCTGGAAAATGTTCACCAATATCACCTAACCCAGCAGCACCAAGTAAAGCATCTATTAGTGAATGTATAAGTATATCTCCATCAGAATGAGCTACTGCACCTTTTTCACTATCTATTGTGATACCACCTAAGATAAGCTTTTTTCCTTCTTCTAATCTATGTATATCATATCCAAAACCAACCATAATATTGATTCTCCTCTATTTTTTTAAATTTCTTTGAATACCTTTTAATTTAGTCCTCTTAATCGGGCTGTTTTTGAATCTTGCTCTAAATTCTTCATCATTGAAACTAAATATCAGCTCTTCGTTAAAATTTGTTTCATCATTACGAGGATAAAATTCAATTAAATCGGTCAAAATTGGATTATGTTTATTCCAAGGACACACTTCTTGACAAATATCGCAGCCAAATGACCAACCTTTAAGGTTTTTCTTAATTTCTATTGGTATTTCTTTATCAGGTTTGGCTTCTATCGTCCAATATGAAATACACTTATTGGCATCTACTACTTTATCCGAAATAATTGCTCCTGTGGGACAAGCATCAATACACTTTCTACAAGTAGCACACCTATCTAATTCTAATTTATCATTATCAAATGGTATATTATTAATAATAACGCCAATGAAAAAATATGAACCAAAGTCTTTGTTTATAATTAGACCATTTTTTCCCTGCCATCCTAATCCAGAGCGAACTGCCCATTGTTTCTCCATAATAGGACCTGTATCAACATAAGATTTAGAAGCAAATCCAGGGTATTTCTCTTTAATAAAATTTTCTACTTGCTTTAATTTATTGAGTATTATATCGTGGTAATCATCTCCCCAAGCATACCTTGAAATTTTATTTTCTTCGTTTTTGTGCTTTTGGTTAGTAAAATAACTATAAGCAAAAACAATAACACTTTCTGCGCTATCTAATATAATTTTAACATCTTCTCTTTTATCAAAGCTTTTGTTCATCCATGCCATATCAACATTATACGACTTGTCTATCCAATCAGAGTATCTCTTGATCTCTTCACTCAATAGATCGTATCTTGCGAAGCTAACCTTAATAAAACCAAGTTCTTCGGCATAATCCTTGATAAGTTTCTTCAATTCAATATTTGTTATGACCGCCTCCATTTAGGTATTTCGAATTGTGGATCTTCAATATAAACTTTTCCATTTAATTCAAAACATAAATATTTTTTTAATCCTTTAATACCTTGACGCTGATTTACGTTTTCACCAGTGCATAGCGAAAAAGTCCATCCATGTAAAGGGCAAGTAACAGTATAATCTTTAATTACTCCATCATAAATTTTATCTGCATGACGATGTGGACAGATATTATCTAAGCAAATAAGCTCTTTATTAATTCTGAAGATTGCTAATTGAAAATCATCATCTTCGGGAAATTGTATTTTGAAGCCTTTATTTTCTAAGATATCATTAGAATTGCAGACTTCTATATACTTAACACAATCAATATAGACTTCTTTCATAATTAGATATTAATTACTTCCCCTAATTCAAAACCTTTATCGGTAGATTTCAATTTACCTGCTTTTATAAATGCATCGTGCTCAAAAAATATGATAGTATTTTCTTCATACGCAATTGGTAAATATTTCTTACGTTCTTCGAGAGTAGTTAGAGGAAAATTATCATACCCCATTATGAATGGATAATGAAGATGGGTATTGGTTGGGCAAAGATCAGCTACATATAGAAGGCTTTGCTGATTTGATTTCAATTTAACCATTTGCAAGGCTTTGGTATGTCCATAGATATTTATAAGTTCAATACCGGGGAATAGCTCTCCGGGCCCATCGATTAATTCTAAAAGTCCATTATTTATCAAGGGTATATAGTCATCTTTCATAAATGAAGCTCTATCCTTGTCCGTTGGGTTTAGTGCCCAATTGTAATGATCTTTTTGAACATAGTATTTTGCCTTCTTAAATGTCGGGACTAATTCATTATTTTCAAATTTTGTAGAACCTCCAGCATGATCAAAATGCAAGTGAGTAAGTATTACATCTGTAATATCATCTGGGTGGAAGCCATTTTTGACTAAAGCTGTCTCTATGTTAGATTGTACTATATCAATATTATAGATATTAGCTAATTTTTCTGAATATTTAGTACCATTACCAGTATCTATTAATATTTTTTTATTTTTATATTCTAATAATAGGGGTCTTGCAGCTAATGGTATTCTATTTTGCTCATCACCAGAGTTATATTTCTTTGCCCACATATTTTTAGGAACTACTCCAAACATAGCTCCACCGTCTAATCCAAATATACACGTATCTATTGAATGGATAGTAAATTCACCTAATTTATACATTTTATACCTTTATTTATAATTTCAATGGATTAATAGAAGGGTATAATCAATTTGTATTTTGATAATACCAATTTTCAATAATTATGGTTAATTATTAATATTTTTATAATATTCAATGACTTCTAATGGTGCTTGTACTAATTCGACCAAAACACCTTCTGCTGATAATGGAAATTCATCGTTTGATTTAGGGTGTATAAAGCATACATCATAGCCAGAAGCTCCTTTTCTTATTCCTCCGGGAGTAAATCTAACCCCCTTGTTAGTAAGCCATTCTACACAACTTACTAGGTCATCTACCCATAATCCAATGTGATTGAGCTGTGGTAGATGTACTGTTGGCTTTTTATTAGGATCAATTGGTTGCATAATATCTATTTCGATAGCATTTAACCCATTACCTATTTTTAGAATATCTTCATCAACATTTTCAAATTCGCTTTTGAACGAATTAATTTTTTTTAATCCCAACAAATTAACCCAAAAGTTAGAAATATTGTTCTTATCTAGTCCACCAATTGCTATTTGTTGAACACCTAATATATTGAATGGTCTCATTTTATTACTCTATTTACTTTAACAAACGATAGTTTTTATATTCCCCGATTCTAAACCCAAATATTTTCTCTATGAATCTTTGAATTTTTTCTTTCAATGTATAATTGTTGTATGTTAAATCATAATCAAATTGCCAATTAGCTTTGCTTATTCTATCTTGCATTACTTTGGGGTGAGTATCTTCAAATATGGCTAAGGAATCTATATTATTATAATCGAATTCTTCTCGTTTAGCAATATTCTGATTAATCCAATTATCATCGTGCCATAATTTATTGAAATCATTATGTTTTGCTTGTTGATATTTGGGGTGTTTCACCCAGCCATAATGATAGATTTTGGCGTCAATTTTTTTTACATTGAGCTTTTGATTATTATACTTTCTAAAACCTTGTGCATCGCCATAGGAATAGAAATTTGAATTGTTCCTAATTATTCTTATTTCGTTCCTATACCATCTATTCGATTCTCCTATATAATCATAAGAGCCATAGAAGTGCTTGTATCCAAATAATAATCCATCAACATTTATATCATTCAAATATTGTTGCATAGCTAATCTTATATTGCTATAATATTTTTCGTGAACTATTTCATCTGCTTGAATATAAAAAGCCCAATCGGAATTAGGGCTGATAGCTTTGTAGGCTTTATTTGTTTCTTCTGCTAAAACCTTGCCACTTTCTCTTAAACTATCATCCCAAATAGTATCTATAATTTTTAGTTTATCACTATTTATTGACTCTACTAATTGACGTGTATTATCATCAGATTTGCCTACTGCAACTACACATTCATCACATAATGGCAATATTGATGAGATGGACTCAACAACTGGATAGTCATATTTGATAGCATTTCTAATAAAGGTAAAAGCTGAAACTTTCATTTTTATATTTTAATTTATTACTTCTGAATTATTATTAGCAATTCATTTATATATCTATGGCAAAAATAAAAATAATTCTTTTGTTTGCACTATAATATGTTACTAAGCTATTTGATGGTAACTGGCAAAATTGCTAAAGTGGCTGGATATAGCTGAGAGCAACATTCTGAAAGTCATTTTGAGGCTTTCTCATAAGTCAGTAGCAATGATTTAATTTTTAGTTCTCTAGTTGCCCTACACTTCTTCACAGTCGTCCTACACTTCCGAAAGTGTTGGACGACTTGTTCTTGCAAACCGCTTAACATCATAGACTTACGTGATATACTACTTTTTAATGTTTATTCCAATATATTACTATTTCTTAATAAAGAAATAGTAAAGAAAACATAGAAATCTGACTTATGAGACAATCTCAAAATTATTAGGGACTTTGTGGTTATTCATTAAAATTCAAATCTTGGCACCCATCCACTTGGTAACAAATGATCGAAATCAAAACCCTGTACTGGACCAATTAAAGGACCTGCATAATACAAGAAATCTTCGCTAATATCTTTGCCGTAAGCTCCTATAAAGTTCTGAGGCATTGATTTATTTTTGCCTGCAACTCTTAATAAATCTATATATTCAGTTGAAATAGAATAAGTATGTAAATGGCCTGTTCTTTTAATAATTACCGAACCACTACCCTTATCAGATAGAGCATATCTTACTCCTTGTACTCCTACATATTCAGCCTCCATAGAATCTACAATAGATACATCTGGATATGAGCGTGCTACATATCCCAATACATCTGCTCTAACTCTTTCTTGTGGAAAAGCATTTTGTAATTTAAGAGCTAAATATCTCGCCATTACTGAACTTCCTACGCTCAAACTTGTACCACCAAGATTTTGCTCTTTTTCTACTTCTTCATTTAATTCTTCTGATGCAATATCAGCCATTAATCTTTGATTCATTTCTCCACCAGATGCGTAATATTGGCGTAATCCTTCAGAAACAACTATATAAGCTCTACTTGGGTTAGAGGTTCTCGATAATACATCTTCTACATCTCTTAGAAAGTAATTAATATTGAAATTACGTTCTGGTAAATATACTAAGTGCGGTCCGCCTTCTTCCCTTAATAAAGTAGATGCTGCAGCTAAATACCCTGCATCTCTTCCCATTATAACTTGTAAGTGAATACCTCCTTGAGAACGATTTTCTTGATCTAATCCAAATGCTACTTTAGCTACGGTTAAAGCAGCACTTCCATAACCCGGACAATGGTCAGTTTCAACTAAGTCATTATCAATTGTTTTAGGTAAATGAACTATCACTATTTCGTGATTCATTGATTTAGCTGCATTTAATATTTTATAAGCAATAGTAGCAGTAGAATCCCCTCCTATCATAAAAAAGTAATTAACACCATAGTTCTTCAATTTTTCTGCTATATCTATGGCATTATCATCATTTACATTAAATTTAGAAGTGCCAAGATAGGAACCCGGTTTTCTTCGTATATCCTCTAATTTTAATTCAGTGAAATTACTTAATACAAGGAAATCATTTTTCATTACCCCATCTATTCCACGGATGGGTCCCCAAACTTCAATATCTTTATCTCTTAATTCGTTAGCAACCCCGAATAATGTTCTATTAATTACTGAAGTAGGGCCACCGAATTGTGCCACTACTGCAATATTTTTACGTCTGCCATTTGATTTGACCATAATATTATCATTTCAATTTATATACTTGTTCAAATTTAAGTATATTTTCCGATATTTTCAAGTAATATTTTGGATAATTCAATACTAAGTATTACTTTTGTAACGCTTCCTTAGCTCAGTTGGCCAGAGCAAATGACTCTTAATCATTGGGCCGGGGGTTCGAATCCCCCAGGGAGCACAAAAACACATCTAAATTTCCCGTGTAAAATTTTATTAAGATATTATAATAATTTGGGCTACCATTTGATTGATAGCCCAATATTGTTTAAGTTATTCTTTTATATAATTAAGTTTACATTTTTACAAATTTCTCAATTCTACCGTTTATTTTTAGAAAATATACACCCGGTAATAAATTGGAAATATCAATTCTAGTTTCATCATTTTTATTTGGTACATATTTCTGAGTTTGCACTAATAGCCCCAGCATATCATAAATTTCAATATTTAACTTTTCACGAAATTCTAAATCTTCACTATTTATAAAATTTACACTAATAAAGTCCTTTGCTGGATTAGGATAGACAAAAAACAAATTATTTGTTTGATAATCTGATACGCCAGTAATTAATTCATCGATTTTAGCTTTATATATAGCATCATTGCTTAGAGTGCCCGGAATATTAGAATTTGTTCCTAAAAATAAGTAATCATCCAATATAGCAAAGGTACCAACCCTTAAACTAGCAAGTCCCTCATTCTTTGGCAACCAATTCAGGCCATTATCCGATGACATATATACGCCTTTTTCATAATTACAAATGAAAGTATAGTTTCCCGAAAATATTATATCTTTAATATAAGATTTTGCTGGCAATCCACTATTACGCACTTGCCAATTTTCTCCCATATCGGTTGAAAAATACACTCCGTCAACTGTTCCAGCAAATAAATTATCACCATTTATTCCAATTTTATAAACCATTAAACTGTCAGGTAATCCTTTGCTTTTTAATGTCCAATTATTGCCCATATCTGTTGATAGATATATACCATATTCAGTTGCTGCAAATAAGTTTTCTTCTTTAACAGCTAATGATAAAACATTTATACCATTTAAAGCAGGAGATTTCTCAATCCAAGTATTGCCATAATCAGAACTTAAGTATATACGTCCTTTGGTACCATGTGATGTGTTTGTGCTAACTATGATATTATTTTCAATTATTGCAACAGAACTAATAATACCTTTCTCAAATACACTATCAGGTGTATCATAATGTTGAAAAGTTTTTCCAGCATCAGTAGAAATATAGCAACCTCTATATTGAGTTCCTGCAACAATAACATTACCCGAATTAGCCAATGAAGTACCCATTAAATACGGAGAAACTATAGTATCCCAAGTATCACCTTTATCTGATGATGAATATAACTTGCCAACTGATTCACACATCCAACCATAATATGCTGCAATAAAAATATTTTTACCATCAGAAACCATCGCATCAATTTTACCACACTTTTGCCCTGTATATAATAGCTTACGTTGATTCCAATCTTTATTAACTAAGAATAGATCGCCTCCTAAAGCTACATAAATGTTATCTTTATAAGAGGTAATAGAAGTAACATAACAATCTAATTGTATATCTTTATTAATTTGTTGCCAAGTTTTACAAGTATCGTCGGAATAAAACAAATTATCCCAAGCTTCAATAATTACGCTGTTAGTCGTAGATAACATAGTATATGAATAATATTTAGAAAATACATTACTATTTCGTTTAACCCAAGTATCACCATTATCAGAACTTGAATATAAAACATTAGACTCACCACCAATAGGTATATCTGCATCTATGGATGAAATAAAAATATTGTCATCTACAAAGCAAATTTTATCAAATGTATATTCATCATACGGAAGTCCGTTATTTTTAAGATTCCAATCCTTGCCTGAGTTAGTACTTATTAAAATTCCTTCATTTGTAAATGCTACAAATTTTTGACCATTTATAAAGATCCCTCTCAATTTATAATTTGAATTTTCTAAATTATTACTAAGTAGCTCCCAGTTATCACCCAAATCATCAGAAACAAAAATATTACGATGAGCTATAGCATAGAGTCTATTATTATTTGATAATATAGAAACTGAAGAACCTAATAATTCAAAATTCCTTTTTTCCCAAGAATTACCTAAATCAGTAGATAAATACACCCCATTTGAAAAAGTATTAATAAAGATATTATCATCAATAAAATCTACAGACAGAATATCCTGATAATTAAACAATTCTTTATTTAGTTCTTGCCAATTATTACCCGAATCTGCTGAGAAAATCAGCTTATAACTTGAAGTACGAAGTATAATAATTTTACCATTAGTATAAATTTCTCTTATTTCAGGAGAATTTCTCCAATTAGTCATTTCCCATTGAGAAAAACAGAAATTAAAACTAAATATAAATAAGAAAATGATTAGCTTTTTCATAATATGACCTCTATTACATTTTTACAAATTTCTCAAAATGAGTTCCAATTCTAATAAAATAAATACCAGAACTTAGATGAGAAAGATTTAATCGGTTATTAATTCCAAATTCATAGTAAGATGTTAGTATTTTTTCACCATACACATTATAAATAGTAATTTCAGAATTATTCTCTAACGTTAATTCTTTTACTGAACTTATTTCTAAATAATCTTTTACAGGATTTGGGAAAACAATATTAGTAATGTGATTATTATCTCTTGAATCTATAGATAGTGGATTTGGTAAACCAAAAACTGAAATATATAATTCTAAATTATCACTGTTCGGTAATAAAATCTCTTCACTTTTTCCATCTTTCTTTATTTTGTATTGGTATGTGACTGCTGTAATTGTGTTACTATTTTCTGGAACTATTATCCCATCAACTATATTATTACCTCCCGATGCTGATGTAACTTGTGTATAACTTGTCAAATAAAGTACCGGACTCCTTCCTGCACTAAAACCACCCTTATTTGATCGGCCATTTCTACCCCATACGTATAGCTTATGTTCATTATCACGTATCCATTGACCAGGTATTTCAAAAGTTTTACTTACAGTTCTTTGTTTAGAACTTTTATAAGTTCCTTGTTCACAATCCTTTCTTTTACCTTCATTGGCAATAACAATATCACCTAATTCATCACTAAAATCTGAAAAATTAAATGGTCCAGTTATTTTGTAATGATATAATTTATAACCCTCTGATAATTTTTCAAAAATTTCACCTATCTTTAATTGTCCCCAACCACTAACATTATCATATCCAATATGAGTTTTCTGATTATCATCGAGATTATCCTCATCATAATCCAGATCAACAGCAACTACTTTTAATAAATTCTCATAATCTTCAGGTTCAGGTTTTATATTTGGATATTTTTTTGTATCCAAAAATTCAGACCTAAGCAATGCTATAGCACCTGATACATGAGCAGCAGCAGCTGATGTCATATCAAAGTGAGTCCATCCACCCCCACTTTTTGTTGTAATTATATCATCCCATATAGCTGGTGCTAGGATATCAATATTATAACCATAATTTGATCCGCCCCATCTAGTTACAGGGTCAGTTGAATGACCACCTACACTTGTAATCCAATTTGGATCATAGCTACTAGGATATGTAGGACTGTATTTATTAACATTACCTCTTGAACAAATAACAGATACTCCATGTTCATAAGCATAATTTAATGATGCTCTTAAAAGTTCACTATAATTATAACCACCCCAAGAACAATTAATTATATTAGCTTTGTATGCGCTATCATGACCAGGTTTTTCATTAGGTATATCAGAAGAGGCTTCAAAAATGGCACCCATAATTTTATCTTGAGATATAAAATCATCTTTTTCTGATATTTTTAACCCAATTAATGAACAACCTGTTGGACTACCTTCATCACTTAACCAACCACCAGCAATTCCTGCTATGCCAGAGTTAGGGCAACCATTGGCAACTCCATCAGTTAAAGCACCAATAATACCAGCCACTTTTGTACCATGATCCGTACCAAAATTTATCGCTTTTTTTGGAATATAATAATTAAATCCACTAACAACCTTGTAACCCTGACCATAATTACCACCCAGATCACAATGAAAAAAATCTATACCATCATCAATTACAGCAACCCTAATATCTTTAGAACCTGTTTGATAACCCCAAGCTTCTACAGCGTTGTTTTGGTTTGATTTTAGGCTCTTTTGTGAAACAATATCGTCATTTGGGGGTATCTTACTACCATGAAAATATGTGTCTATTGGTATTCGATTAAAATTGTAACAATAATTTGGTTCAGCTATATCTATTGCATTCTGATGAAAATATGTGAGGAATGTACAAGCAGGAATTAAAGAAGTATCATTGTCAAGTTTTAATTTCATATAAAGATAAGTCGAAATTTTTATTGTATCACCATATCTTGTAATTGATAAAGTATCATTACAAGGATCTGCTGAAGTAATTCTAGTGAGATATAAACCACCAAAAGATTTCATAGTTGTCAATAATGCATTATCTGCAATTATTGAATCAAGTGGAAATTGTTGTAACATAGCAAATATCTTAGCTTGATTAATTGTATCAAAAACTTCTATATCTTGTATACTTAAATTCGGTAGTGAAAAATCTTGATAATCGTAACATAGTTTATTAAGAAACAATCCATTCTTTTTAAATTTTATAATTATTTCATCTTTATTGCAGAGCATAGAATCAGGTATTGGCCATGTATATTGTAAAGTGTCGCCTCTCTCATTTAAAAGAATTGGTAAATTTGTTTGTGAATAACCGATATCATTTATGATCATAAACAATATCCCCACAATTATAAATAGTTTAAATTGTATTGGTGTATTGGTGTATTGGTGTATTGGTGTATTGGACAATCACCTTTATTCCATTTATCAGGAATTAATTTGTAGAAATACTCTATCATAAGTAGCTCCATTTTTAAAAAAGATATTTTACAAAACTAATATTCTAAATTACAAAAAGTAAAACAATATGACAAATTTATTTTAAAATTTAGTCAATTTTTGTAAAATACTAATACTATTCACTTTCTAATAAATTAATTAGACTTTTAACAATTTTCGGATGTAGATTTTTTTCTGAGTGAAATGGTAAGATAAACCTATCTTTATTCCTACCATATATGATGACTACCTTTAATTCTTAATAATTTAAAACCAATTTCAAATAAAATCTTTTCTGCTTCTTTAGCATTTAATATCGGTAATTTAGACAAAATCTATCTCATAGAAAGTAGAAAAAATATTCTTACTTAAAATTGGTTTTAGATCATCAGAATCCATTGTTTCTAAATAAAGGTCTATTGCCTCTTTAATATTAAATAGAACTTCTTCTTTGGTATCGCCTTGACTATGGCATCCCTTTAATTCTGGGCAATAAGCAAAGAAACCATATTGATCTTCTTCAATTATTATTGATAGTTTATTATTCAAAGTTATAATCTCCTTTTCAGAAACTAACGATATTTTAAAAGTAATATATTTCTACTTATTTCACCTATTTTGTTATAATATTAAATTAGCATATTAGTATTTGGGATATACAAAAAATGATGAGGCTGTCTCATAAGTCAGAATTCTATGTTTTATTTACTATTTCTATATTAAGAAATAGTAATATATTAGAATAAACATCGAAAAGGAATATATCACGTAAGTCTATGATGACAAGCAGCTTGCAAGAACAAGTCGTCCTACACTTTTGAAGTGTAGGACGACTGGAGAATTAAAATTTAAATCATTGCTGCTGATTTATGAGACAGCTTTTCTAACAAAACATTCTAAATTTACTAAGATTAAAAATCTTTATAGAATTTAGCTCTATAATCTTCAATTTTAGCATTTTCTTTCAATGCTTGGAACCATTGATAGAAGGCATTGTTTTGTGTTTGTAATTGTAATGTTTGAATATAATCGCCTAATTTTGCTTTTACTTCAGAATCTGATGGTATTTTTTTATTTTTAAGGAACATAATAAAGTAACCGTTCTCTCCTCTAATAGGTTCTGAAATTTTATTTTCAGCCAATGAGAATAATTTAGCAGAGAAAGCTGCATCTTGTCCAAACTCTGGAATAGATGGTGAATATTTGAAATCAGTCAAAGTTCTGAAATATTTGTGCAATGACGAATCAGCATTTACTGCTTCTTGCAAAGTAGGATAATTTTTGACTTTGTTATAAATTTCATTTATTTTTGCTTTTACTCTATCGAGTTGTTTAATTTTTCCTAATCTTTGAGATATTTCCATACGCGCATCTTCAAGAGGACTAATTCCTGCGGTTCTTACATCAGATATTTGCGGAATAACAACGCCATATCTCTCTAATTCAATTGGTTCTAATACAGTGCCTAATTCGTTTTCAAAAGCAAGTAAGCCTAAGTAGCGAGAACCTAACACAGCATTATTTTTCATAAACAATGGTGTTTCAGCTACTCTTAATTTTAATTTTTTTGCTAAAGAATCAAGTGAAGCCCCATCTTTTACTTGTTGCTCTATCGATTTAGCGTCTCTAAAAATCTGAGAACGAGTAGTAGAGCTTATACTTGGAGTAATTTTAATCTCTGAATATTTTAGATCTTCGGATTTTTTATCTTCAACCTTAATAATATGATAGCCAAATTGAGTTTCAACTGGTTCAGAAATAGAGCCAACTGGGGTTTTAAAAGCAGCTTCTTCAAATTCCTTCACCATTTTACCTTTGCCAAAATACCCTAAATCACCACCCTGACGAGCTGAACCGGGATCTTGTGAATATTTAGAAGCATATACCGCAAAACTTTCTTTACCAGATTTCACTTCATTATAAATTTTTTGAGCTTCAGCTTTGGCACTATCTTTATTGTTATTAGCAGATATTAATATATGGGCAGCTTTTACTACTTCGTTTGCTCCCACTCTTTTGTCGTCTAATCTATAGAATACTGTAGCACCCGGCATTGGTATCGGTCCAATAATACCTTTGATAGGTAAGTTAGCTAAAAATGGCATTATTTGTGGATCTACATCGCTTACTAGTTTATAATCAGAAGTGGTTCCAGAATATTCATTTAGTTTAATTTCGAATACACTATCTTTTTGGGCTTCGGTGGTAACCGATTCTAATGCAGATTTGATATTATCAATTTTTTTCATAGCTTTAGCAGAATCATCTTTAGAAGCCACAATAGGAATAGCAATATATTTTAATTTTCGTGAATCTTTTTGTTTAAAAAATTGTTTATTTTCATTATAATATTTTTCAATTTCTTCTTTAGGTACTTCAATTTTTTCTTGTGGGATATCTCTTAGCGACACACCGATGAAATCAGCGTTAGCTACACTATTCTCATTTTTATATTTTAATGACGCAAATGTAGGTGTAATAAGTCCTTGTGAAGTCCCTACAATGGATTGAAGTTCCTTAGTTTGTAAATTCTGACGAATATATTTTTCGATATTAATCAAATCTTTTCTAAACGAAGCAATAGCTTCTTGCTTTTGCTCAGCATTCATTTTGCCCAAATATTTACCATAATTTTCGGGATTAGTAATTAATTCGAGGTATAATGCTTTGTTGAACTTGCCTGTAGAATCAGAAAAGCTTTTTTGTAAGAAATCAGGTGGATTATCGATCATTTGTTCTTTTATTGTATTATCGCTAATAATAATACTAAGAGCTTTTAATTGTTGTTTCAGAAGGATTTCTTCTACCATAGCATCCCAGACTCTTTGTCTAATAGCTTCGTTGTCTATATCAGTATTATTACCTTGCTGGGCCATTTGCCTTCTCTGGTTTTCCTCTTCTTCTTTGACCTTATTTTCATAATCTACATATTTAATTTCTTCGCCATTTACTACACCTAATATCTGTGAAGTCGGTCCACCTTTCGAGCCCATAATGCCACTTATTACAGTTGGATCGCCAATAGTATAAAAAGCAACCAACATGAAAGCAAAAACTCCAAAAAGATAAGGTGAAATTCTTCTAATATGTTGTAAAGTTCCCATTAATAAAAAACTCCTCTTTAATAATTAATATTTATTTTCTATTTAAGTTTAATATAAACTACAAAATTAATAAAAAAGTGTTAATTAGTATCACAATTTTATTTATTGATAGTTTAAATTATTAATTTTGAACTTAACTATATAATAAAAACGTGATATAAGTAATATTGATATAATTATTAATGTAATCAAATATCCATACCAAACTCCAAATACACCATATCCTGCTATTGAAGATAAATAATAACAAAGCCCAATCCCTATTAGCCAATATGAAATAAATGTAATAATTGTTGGAATTTTAACATCTTTCAACCCTCGGAGCAAAGATTGCCCTGCTATTTGTAAACCATCAAATATCTGGAATAAGGAAGCAATTAACAATAGATTGGCTGTCATATTGATTACATTTGTTTCTTTTACAAAAAATTCAGGTAGGTAATATCTAAAAATATATAGCAATACTGATGAGCTTGACATCACTAATAATACAAGAATTATGATTGAGTTGCCTGTTGATTTTATTAAATTAAGTTTATTTTCGCCTAAATAATTGCTTAATCTAATTGTACCAGCACTAGCCAATCCTTGCGAAGCTAAGAATGTGAAAGAAGCTATTGTAATTGCTATTTGGTGAGAGGCTAAAGAATCTTGTCCTGACCACCCGACCATAATCCCCCCTATTGCAAAAACTGTAACTTCTAATAGTAATTGATATCCTATTGGTATTCCAATTGTTAATAGTTGCTTAGTTTCTGTAATTGAAAATTTTATTTGAGATAATAAATTATAGTATTTTCTAAATTTATTAGTGTATTTAAGTGCTATTACAAATGAAATAGCCATCATAGTTCTTGCTATTAATGTAGCAATTCCAGCCCCAAACAATTTCCATTCAGGAAATATCCAAATTCCATATATTAATAAATAGTTGAGTATTATATTTAAAATGTTAAAAGCAATAGCAATTATCATTGCAGTTTTGGTATCTTCTATTCCTTCGGCAAACTGTTTGAGTGATATAAATATCATATAAGGGATAAGTGATAGTATAAGAGTAATAAAATATGGTTGTGATAGCTCTACTATTTCTTTGGTCTGCCCCATTTTATCGAGGAAAAATATCAAGATAAAGTCAATTATTGCTAATACAATTCCTGTAATAAAATATATTAAAATCCCGTTTTTTAACAACGAAGCAATTTTTTTGTCATTCTTCTCTCCATTAGCAATACCAATTAATGGCGTTAATCCTGTACCTAAGCCAATACCAAAAACAAATAATATATGAAATACGGCATTAGCAAAAGCTGCTGCTGCAAGGTATTCGCTACCTATCTGCCCTACCATTATCGAATCAGCCATACCTGTTACTACATGACTTACTTGGCCAAGCATTATAGGCATAGCTAATTTTACATTAATTTTAAAATGTTTAGTAAATGTTAGATTATGCATTATTTGTTTAATAATTGATTTATACGAATATAGTCTTCATCTTTAATTATTTGCTTAGATTCGATTATATCCAATATTGTTTTAGACATATTTTTATAAAATATCTCGATATTTGGTAATTCTCTTAGGGATTGAATATGTTTGGCAATAGTATCAAAATCAGCGCGAGCTACAGGGCCAGTAATGGGTATATTATCATTATCCAAATTTTCTATTGTGTTTGAGATAGTTTGCCTAATAATTGGTTCCAGAAATATTTTGGGCTCTAAATTTATATCATTGAGTAAATCTTTGGCAATTGATATAATCGCAGTAGTAAAATTAGAAGCAATTATAGCTGATATATGATATAGGTATTTTTTATCAATCACATTCTTAGGTAATAATACTGGTTTTCCATTCAAAGCTAAAATAATGTCTTGAATGTAAGTATAATTTACTTCATCACAATCAATTCCCCATGCTATATCATTTAAGATATTTATATCTTGTTTGAAGAATGTTTGAAATGGATGAGCAGCACCTATTATAGCTCCATTTTCACATAATTTATTTAATATATTTTTAGGTAGTGTACCTGAAGTATGAAATATCACAGTCTTTTGGAGTAAATTGAAGTTAATCTTATTTAAATCTTCTACTACATTCTGAATTTGATCTTCTTTTACTGCAATTATTATATAATCAAGTTTGCTGTTTATTTCGCTTACTGATTTGAATATTTGATTCTTATTTATTCCATTTGCTATTAATTTTTCTGTTTTTTCTTGATTTTTGGATACTATGAGGTGGAGTAATTTTTTCTGAAAAAGCTTCAAGGATAGTACATATCCAACTTGACCTACTCCAATTACTCCAATTTTAGTACTATTATCAATCATTTCTTTTTTCGATTGTATAGTTATCTTTAGTATCTTTGATGGAATATCCTCTATCTTCAAGCAATTTGCGATACTTATCTGCCTCTTCAAAATTTTTATTCATTTTTGCTGACCATCGCTTTTCAGCTAAATCAATTATTTCGTCTGACATTTCCATATTGTCCAGTGGCTTAGCAATAAATTCCCAAGCTTCAAATATATTATTAATCTGATTGAGTAATTCAATCAATTCACTTTTCGATTTAATAGACAGATTAATAGCTTTGTAATTATTAATTAATGTAAAGATAGCA
>JBDHXE010000027.1:0-19145 GCA_039810525.1 Chlorobiota bacterium
AATGCGTATATCAAAATTAATAATAGTAGCAAATATTTTTTGGTATTTTTATTATCATTATTAATAAGTTGACTAAGTATAGGTATCAGTATAAAAATAAAGCCTAATAAAGGTAGATAAGCCCGATGCTCTAAATAGCTATAAGCATTTTGTCCTAACCCATGTTTGAACATTAATGTAGGTAATAGAAATGCAAATATCCACATTATTCCAAATAGTATCAATTTGAAATCTGTGTTTTTATAAAAATATAAATAAAAAGATATACCTGCAAGAATTAAAAATCCTGAAAATGTAACAAAAGTATTGAAATCGGCTAATGGTGATAATCTATAGCCTATTACAAATTTTGAAATAAATTCAAATATTGTTGGTAAATTTGCCATTAGATTATCTATACTAAATATTGATTCTCCATAGTTAATTTTGATAGCACTACTACGAAGTATGAAATATAAAATAATAGAGGCTACCCAAAGTATTGCAGGTAGTTTTAATTTAGAGAGATCGAATTCGGATTTTTTATTAATGTAATAATATAGCACAAAAAGTGCTGGTGTAACTGCTGCTACCTCTTTTGAAAAGAGTGCTAATAGCAATAAAAGTGAGCTATAATATAATATTTTATTTTCAAATTTATCTATATAATCAATCCAAAGGATAAAAGATGAAAAAATAAATGTAGCAACTAATAAATCACCTAATGCTGGTATCCAAGCTACTGAATGTACAAATAGTGGATTAACTGCATAAATAAGCCCTAGAATAAGTGAAATATTCTTGTTGGTCTGGACTTTCTTTAAGAAAATATATACTAAGATTGAGTTAATAATATGAACAATAAGATTCACCAAGTGAAATATGGCTAAGTCTGGTTTATCGGTCATAAATTGAGATTCGATAATAAAAATGACTGTTTGTATAGGTCTATAAAAGGGACTATTCAGGTCTTTGATGAATGCATCGGTCTTGAATGCCGCCCATATATTAGAAAAATCTTTCAAAAAGTTGAAATTGTTGAGAAGTAGTATTTTGTCATCTAATCCAGAGTAATCAAAATTAATAACTTTGATGTAAGATAATATCACCACAATGCTGATGACAATATATGGTATATAGCTTTCATTTAATTTATCAAAAAGATTGTTTTGCTTCATATCGCTCATTTTATTTCAATAATTATATTTTTTTGGTTTTAGTTAAATAATAAAATTTAAATTAATTTTTGGTATTACTACTATGCAAAATAATTAATTTTTATCTAATATTAAATTTATACTACAAAAAAACCTTCCGTTTGTTTGATTAACGGAAGGTTAATAAGTTTCTAAGAATTAATTAAATTATTATAATAAAATAGTTCCTTCGTTCATTGATTCAAGATTTTTTACTACTGCTGCAAGTGCTTGCCCAGCTAGCATACCATCAATAACTCTGTGATCATAAGTAATAGATACATACATCATATGTCTTACTACAATTATATCATTGCCATCAATTTCTTTCACTACAGGGCGTTTTTTGATAGCTCCAACGCCAAATATAGCTGTTTGAGGCTGGTTGATAACTGGTGTACCAAATAATGTGCCAAAAGTACCTACATTGGTAAGTGTAACTGTACCACCTTGTATATCGTCTGGATTTAATTTTTTACTTCTTGCTCTAGTGGATAAATCATAAATAGAATAGGCAACTCCTTTCAAGTTTAATAGGTCTGAGCCTTTGATAACAGGTACAATAAGATTTCCATCAGGTAATGCAGTAGCTACTCCAAGGTTAATTCTTCTATGTTTTAATATATTTTTGCCATCTACACTAACGTTTACCATAGGGAATTGACGCACAGCATTAATAACTGCTTGTGCAAAAAACGGAGTAAATGTCAATTTATAGCCTTCTCGTTTTTCGAATGCGTCTTTATTTTTGTTTCTAAAATTAACAATATTAGTTACGTCTACTTCGCTCACACTAGTAACATGAGCAGAGGTATGCTTAGAATATACCATATGCTCGGAGATTAGCTGTCTAATTCTATCCATTGGAATTACGTCATAATCAGCTCCTGCTGGTATATGTATTTGTGGTTTAGCAGGTGCAGCTGGTGTAGGTGTAGCTGTAGCTGTAGCTTGCTTAGCAGGTGCTGGAGCTGCAGGTACAGTCTGAGTAGTTTGTGGAACTGGAGCAGAAGCCACAGTTTTTCTATTTTTAATATAATTTAATAGGTCTTCTTTGGTTACTCTACCATCAATACCTTTACCTGTAATTGATAATAATTCTTCAAGGAAAATTCCATTTTCTTGGGCTATTGTTCTCACTAACGGTGAGAAAAATTTGCCTTCGTAGCGAGTAGGAATTTCTTTTGTACCAGTTTTAATATTAGAAGTAATTACTGGCATTGGCTGTTCAACTTGCTTATGCTGCTCTACAGGAGGTGGTACTATGGTTGTTTGTTTAGCTGGTGCTTGTACAGCAGGAGATGAGACAAAAGGAGCAGTGCTGCTATTAGATAATCTAGCTATTGGAGTACCTACTTCTACTGTAATACCTTCTTTTACCAATATCTCTGCTAATACACCATCTACTGGTGATGGTACTTCGCTATCCACTTTGTCAGTAGAAATTTCTAAAATCATTTCATCTCTCTCTACGGTATCCCCAACTTTTTTGAGCCATTTTGTAACAGTACCTTCTTGTAAGGATTCGCCCATCTTAGGCATTACTACTTCTACAAAATTGCTATTAGCTACGTTTGTAGTAGGTGCTGGTATATTAACTACAGGCTCTTCTTTTATAGTAATTGTTTCAGCAACAGGAGCTGGTGTAGGTGTAGGAGCTGGTGCAGATACAGCAGTAGTGGTAGCTGCAGATTGAGTAGCATCGGTTTCAATATAAGCAATTACAGAACCAACTTCAACAGTTGTTCCTTCTGGAACTAAAATCTCAGTTAAAATACCAGAATTAGGGGCAGGAACTTCGGTATCTACTTTATCGGTTGAAATTTCCAAAATCATTTCATCACGTTCTATAACGTCTCCAACTTTCTTAATCCATTTAGTTATCGTGCCCTCTTGAAGTGATTCGCCCATCTTAGGCATTACTACTTCGATTTTCATTTAGATAATCTCCCTTAGAATTCTTATTTAATAAGTATATATAAAGTAGTATTAACAAATTTAACGTAATTTTATTGTAATATTAAAATACGTTAAATTTGAATTCTTTATATAGTTTTTAGTTTTGTGGCATTTCAAAAAATCTATCATCTATTTTTGGATTAACGGATATAGTTTGGTATGTTTTTTCGCTTACTTTTTTGTCGCCTAACCATTCTTCAATTTTCAAAGGGAAGAAGAATCCGCCTGATTTGGTAATATTTTTAGTT
Source organism: Chlorobiota bacterium (assembly GCA_039810525.1). Lineage (GTDB taxonomy): Bacteria > Bacteroidota > Ignavibacteria > Kapaibacteriales > UBA2268 > JBDHXE01. The sequence continues at coordinate 3,383 of JBDHXE010000027.1, forward strand.
TTTCTAATATATGTACCTTGTGGAGTTGGTATTTCTACTTGATACATTAATCCTGAAATAGCATCGAAGTACATAAATAGATTTTGATCTTCTTTGTCGCCTTTTAGTTTAATTTTATGTAGGTCTTTTTCGTCTATTGTTACTTTGCCTACATACTCTAACTTAAGAGAATCTTTGTTGTAATTTGCATAGCCACCACCTACAATATTTTCGCTCATCATTTGATGAAGTACTTGCTGAGAATATTGACTTGGTACTTCTTCTAATTTTCCATTGGCTTCTGGGGAAGTCCACCATAGTTTTTTACCATCATATCCAAATTTTGATTTTTGCCCCATCATTTCTTGTTCTATTCTATACATACTATCTTTTTTGAACCAATATTTGACTGTCGCAGATACGGACTGTCCAGTCATTGGATTAGAAGCATTTTCTATAATAGTAAATTTGAGTGATTGAATAGAATCTTTTCTAATATTTGCTTTTGTTACTTCATTGAATTTATCGATGATCTGGTAAGGATCTTCTGCAAAAATAATATTCGAGAATAAAATCATTAAGCTTGTAATTAAAGCTATTTTTTTCAACATAAAAACTCCAAAAATATAAAATTATTAAAATATCATAATAATATAACGCTAAAATATAAAAAAAGATACAAATTAATTCAATTAGTGTAATATTTTACTCATTATTGTTTAATTCGGCATCGATTACTTCTAATATTGTCTCATACTTTGATTGCTCCATTAGTTTGGCCCTTAGTTCAGAAGCTCCGAAGAATTCAGATGTATATATTTTGAAAAATTTTTTCATTATTGCAATATTTTTCTCGTTATGCCATGTTCTTTCAAATAAAGTAAAATGCTCTCTCATTAGTTTGATTTTTTCTATTTTATTATGATTTTGCTTAGGTGAATTGAACAACCAAGGATCTTTGAATATACCTCGCCCTATCATTACTCCATCTATGTGATACTTTTCTAATTTTGTTTGGCAATCATTTATAGATGATAGATCTCCGTTTCCAATTATTGGAATATTTTTATCGATAGAATCTCTAACATTTTTTGCTATTGCTAATTGATCCCAATCAGCTGGATAATCAGACATCATTTTTTGGGTACGTGCATGAAGAGTGATAGCTGCTGGTTTAGCTTGTAGTATATTATCAATCCATTTCTCTGTTTGGTGCTCTTTGATGCCTGTTCTGGTTTTGACACTAACTGGGACTTTGCTTGCTTCTTTGGTAGCTATAATTATTTCTTTGGCTAAATCTGGGTATTGTATCAATTCGGAGCAAGAGGCTTGCTTTACTATTTTTTTAACAGGACACCCCATATTAATATCTATACCATCAAAATCGTATTGCTCATTTATTATTTTGCTGGCTTTTGCAAAATTTTCTGGATCGGAGCCCCATATTTGCGCAACTATTTTTATATTTTTATTTTTTAATAATTTTTTTTCATTTTTGCTTATCATAAGACGGTGTGATACTTTATCCTTACCTATGGGGTGGCATAATCCATCTGTTGAGGTGAATTCGCTAAAAACTACATTAAGATATTTAGGATCGGATACACTGATTACGATTTCTCTGAATACAGTATCGGTAACATCTTCCATGGGAGCAAGTGCGTATATTGGTTTTTTAATCGTATTCCAAAAATTCATTTTAAGTTCGCATTTATATTTTAGGCAAAAGTAAAGAAAATGTAATATTCAATTTAAAATTATTATTCTAAAATTGTAATAGATTTTTTTATATGAATATCATTAAGTATTAATCGTCTAAGGTAATTATTAAAAATTTCTTAAAATTTATGGAAGGTATAGAAAATAAGAGAATCATAATTAAGAAGTCGATAGATACATCTTATATGTCTAAATGTTTAAACACTTTGATTGCAGCGACTAATAGTTTAAAAACTCTTGATAAGGATAGTATTGAGTATGATATATATAGAACTGCTGCTGTAAAAGTATTTGAATTAATTTTGGAGCAAGCTGGCACTTTGCTCAAAAGAGCATTGAGGCAATTTTTTTATAGTTCTAAAAAGGCAGATACATTGTTTTTTAAAGATATTTTTAGGCATGCTGCTATTCATTCTTTGATTACTGTAAAGGAAGCTGAGAATTGGATAATGTACAGAGATGAGCGCAATCTTGCTGCTCATAATTATGGTGAAGTATTTGCTGATGATATTATAGAGTTATTGAATAATTTTATTAAAGATAGTAAGAGTTTGATTAAAAAGTTAGATAAGATTAATATTAATGATAATTTCGGAAAGTTACAAAAAGGAAATAATTAGGATATTGCAGGAAAATTTAGTATCAGAATGCGAAATATGGTGCTATGGTAGTAGAGTTAATGGCGATGCTCACGAAGCAAGTGATTTTGATATTATTATTAGGTCTAGGGAGCATAAATCTATCCCCAAATCTGAGTTTATGATATTGGTACGCAAGTTTAGAGAGAGTAATTTGCCAATTAGCATTGATATTAAGGATTGGTATTTGGTGCCAGAGTATTTTCACAAGTATATAGAACACAAAAAAGTGTTATTATATAAAAATTTTTAAGATCTAATTTCGCTATTAATATAGTGAATTTGGTATAAAGTATCAATACTCTTTGGGGTATTAGTATTGATCCAAAGAGTATCTTGTATTATAAATTAATTTCGATTTTTATTGCAAATAGTCTATAGCTTTTTGTTTAGCATCGGCAGGACTAATTGAGTTATTGCTAATATCATCTATTAACTTGAATAGGAATTCAGAATTAAGGTTGTGTATATTGAGAGTAGATAATAATTTGACTTTAGCAATTAATAGTTTCTCTTCAATTGGTTTGCTAAGAAAATCATCGGCACCAGAATCTATAGATTTTAATTGGTTAGGCACATCATTGAGTGCTGTAACTATTACTACTGGTATGTCTTTGGTATGGTCTTGTTCTTTTAATTTTTTTACAGTTTCGTAACCATCCAATCTTGGCATCATTACATCGAGGACAATTGCATCAGGTTTGCTTTCTTCAACTTTTTCTAAGCACTCTATACCATCGTATGCTTCGCGTGCTTCATAACCATTTGCTTCTAAATATCTTCTTAATAGTTTCGTTGTAATTTTATTGTCATCAACAACTAAAATTGACGCTTTTCTCATAACTAATTACCAATATATCTTAATATAATTTCCAAAATAGTTAATAATTTTATCATAAAAAAATTTTTTTGATACTTACTTTACATTATTATAAAATTTATTTTCAATTATTAACCTATTTAGCTCTTGGAGTATTATTTTTTTTGCTTCGTTTAGAGTAGAGTTAAATATTCTTGCTCCTGCTGCATGTATATGGCCTCCACCGCCAAATACACTTGCTATATCTTTTGCATTTATAAATCCATCTTTTGAGCGAGCTGATACTCTTATCTCTTCTCTGTCGGGCATATATGAAATTAATATTCCTAATTTAACTCCTTTGACACTCAATGTCTTTTCTACAAAGCTGTCAGTTTCATCTGTTTTTGCTCCGGTCTTCTCAAACATTTCTTTTGTTAATTCCATTATACATAGCTGATTTTCGAAAAAGAATTGTAGTCCGGATAGTGCTTCGCCTAACATTTTGATAGATGCTTCTGATAATTGATTATATACCATTTCGTAGCAGTAGTTGGGAGAGGCACCTAAATCTATTAGATTTGCAATTATTTTATGAGTATTGCTATTAGTTCGTTCGAATCTAAAGGAACCTGTATCGGTCATAATAGCTGTATAAAGTGCATTGGCGAGTGGTATATTTTGTAGTTTGATATGAGTCGATATTAAATTCCAAATCAATTCACCTGTAGAAGTAGCTAAGGTATCGCCATAGTAATAATCTACAAAATCTACTGGCAACAGATGGTGATCTATCATTAATTTTTTGGCATTTGAATTAATTACTATATCTTGCATAGTTCTTAATCTCTTGGGATTATTTAAATCAAGTATAATTATCAAATCTGCATTATTTATTAGCGAATTATCATCATCATAGCTAAATGTTCTTATTTCTTGATTAATATCTAAAAATTCAAGATTAGAGGGAGTAATACTATCATTAATAATAAATGAAGATTTACCTATAGCTTTCAAATAATACAACAAACCCAAAGTAGATCCAATTGCATCTCCATCTGGGTTTGTATGGGTAGTTATTATTATTCTTTTGCTATTATTAATTAATTTGATGCATTCGTTTTTGTTTATTTCTGTCATTTATTTTTTATTTAATATATCATTCAATCTTCTTTCTTTTCTACCTTCTTTTGATTTGCTATGGTAGGCATAGCTAGCAATTAATGGTAATGCTATGGTAATTTCTGAATATACCATTTGCTCATAATTAGTTTCTACTTTGCCCCAAGAGCTAGCTTCTTTAAGTGTAGAGCCTGATAATGCTCCGTCTCTTTCATCTGCAACTGTAATCTGAACTGCATATTTGTGCATATCTGCGTCTATGCCAAGTACTTCGGCAGCAACTACCACATCTTGGATAAAATTCTTAGGTACCCCACCACCTAGCATAAATATTCCTGAAGTGCCGATTTCAATTTTTGTTTTGGTCAATTCTAGAAAATCTTTGGCTGAATCAATAGATACTGTATCGCCTTTTGTATTATATTGATGGTGAACTAGACCAAATCCAGCTGATGAATCAGAAAATGCAGGACAGAAAATAGGTATGCCTTTTTCGTAAGCTGTTCTAACAATCGAGTCTTGTCCTTTATTATTATCTACTAGATATTTGCCCATTGCTTCGATGAATTCTCTTGAACTATAAGGACGTGGAGATAAGGAATTAGCAATCTCTGCAATTGTCATATCGCAGACTCTTAGGTCTTCTTCATCAATATATGTATCATAGATACGATCTATCATAAGTTCTCTTAATTCATTATCATCAACGAATTGGGAGCCTTGGTAATGTTTGTATCCAAGAGCTTCGAAAAAGTCTTGATCTACTATATTAGCTCCTGTAGATACAATTGCATCTATCATATTATTTTTTAATAAATCAACTATTATGGATTTCATTCCTGCACTTATTAGTGAACCAGCAAGAGTGAAATATACAAGACAGTCTTTATCTTGTAGCATCATTTCGTATATTTTTGATGCTCTATAGAGGTTGCGAGCTTGAAAAGCTGTATCACCCATTTGATTTACAATATTAGTAGTATCAAATGATTTAATATCAATGTGTTTAATAATTTTATCTTTTTGGAGATAATTGTTTTTTTCTGACATAGTTTACTCGATTAAATGATTTTAAAATTATAGTTGTTTGGAATAAAAATAAAGGAATTTTTTTTCTGAAACTGTAAGTGAGCTTTCGCCTTGATCATTGATTTTATCAAGAATGGAATTAAGTCTATCTTCGTTTATTTGTGGATCATTTGAGATACCTTGTGAAGTAAAATCGTATGATTCATTATAGTCAGTATTATATTCTTGGTTTAATTTTTCTGCATTATAAAGGTAGCTTGCGTTTTTCTCTTTGATAGTAGATAAGTATTCTAAGTTGGTTTCGTCAAGTAATTGGCGGTGGTCTTTAATGTAATTAATAGAGCTATCTTTGCTTTCGGTATAAATTTTAATTTGAAAATATACTAGTAATGATGAAGTAACTCCATATATAAAGGATGTAAGCGTGTCGAGTGCTACTGAATAATCATTAAGGCCATACATTATCATTTTGGTAGCAATCCAAAGCATTAAAAAGAGTAGTGTAGTAGGTATTACATATATTCTTTTTCTATAAATGTTAATAGATGATTTTGGCTTCAACATTAGATATAGAGTAATTACAAAAAAGGAAATGCTATCTAATCCTGAATATGAGAAGCTGGAATTCCAAAAGAGTAGTGTAACTAAGCAACCTAAAATTAGATTGAGAATAAGCAGCCAAATTGAATATCTTATAGAGCCAACTAAGTTTTCTAATTTCCCTGAAAAAAAGTGAAATGCAAAAGCAAATAAGATAAAGCTATCAAATGTATGTATAGATATTGGAAATGTAAGTATCTTCCATAAATCGAGCCTTTCTAGTATGATCTTGGGCTGCAGACTCAACATTGGTACAAATGTATAATTTGTAATAACATTGACAATATATGCTATTGATATTATTACAAGGAAGAATTTAGAAAAATTTATATTTTTAATTAAAAACATTTTTATCTCATAATTTACATTATATAGACAATTTTAAAATAGAAAAGTAACAATTAATTTCTAAAATTATTAATGAGTTTGTCAAATTCTTCTATAGTTAAATTTTCATAAAAATCTTCATTGATGGCAATCATAGGCGCACCACCGCAGGCTCCCATACATTCAACTTCTTCAAGTGAGAATCTATCGTCATCAGTTTTTTGATTATTACCAATACCTAACAATTCTTGAGCGCGAGTATATAGTGCTTCACCACCTCTTAACATACAAGATATGTTAGTACATACTTGTACGTGATATTTTCCCATTGGTTTCTTAAAATACATTGTATAGAAAGAAGCTACACCTTGTATATGAACTAATGGTAATTCTAATAATTTAGAAATATATTGCATTACTTCAATCGAAAGCCAACCCCATTTGTGCTGAGCCATCCATAAAATTGGCATTAGTGCCGCTTTCTTTTCGGGGTATTTTGCAATATGTTTTGCAACTTCTTTTAATTCTTCGTCATTAAACTCTATCTGCATTTTTCTTTCTTTGATAATTATTAAAAATATTAAACAAAAATAGTAAATTTTTGCATTATTTGTCTTTATCTTTTAAAAATCTTTGAACAAACATCTTCATTGAAAGCCAATATTTGACTGTAAGCATTACTTTATGCAATGTAGCTACTCTAATTTTTTGTTGATAAACATTATATTTTTTTAATTCAATTTTTTCTAATAGTCTATAATATATAGCGTCCATTATTTCTGCGGCAATTATTGTTGGTTTTTCGTCTGGTCTTAGATAAGTCCTTGCTTTGTGGAAGTATTCGCGTGCTCTTCCTGTTTGGAATCGCATTAGCTCCACGAAATTATCGTTATAAATACCTCTTTTAAGCTCTTCTTCTGAGTAGTCAAATTTTATTAGATCTTCTTTTGGTATATATATATACCCTCTTTCGCTATCTACAGCTATATCGCGAAGTATGTTGGTAAGCTGTAGAGCATACCCTAGATTGATAGCATAATTTTTGGTTTCTTCGTATTTGTACCCAAAAATTTCTATACTTATAAGCCCTACTACGCTTGCTACCGAATAGCAATAATCTTTTAGCTCGTCGAATGTATCGTATTGGTATTTTATTAGATCTCTTCTTACACCATCAATTAATGTATGGAAATATTGTTTAGGTATATCGAATCTTTGTATGAGTTTGCTAAATTGCTTCATATAATAAGAGTCGTTGTTGCCTTCATATACATTGTCAATTTCTTTTTCCCACCATGCTAATCTTTCTAATTTTTTTATTACAGATTTGCTATTTATATTAGGTGTACCATCTACTATATCATCAATATAGCTACAGAAGGCATATATAGAGGTGATAGCTGATCTCTCTTCTTTGGGTAGCAAACTAAATGAATAGACAAAATTGGATTTGTGTACAATTGGAGGTTGCACTTTCTCGTGTATTGCCAAATCATTTTGTGTAATAATTTCCATATTATAAAATATTTATTTTAAATAATTTTAATATTAATTCAAATTTAGTAATTTTTGGTCTAATTTTCAAAATTTTATTTTCTAACTTCTTTATTTTAGCAAAGATAGTTGTACCTCCTATTATTATAGCTGCAAGTTCTAATTTTAATCTACTATTTTTAATATTCTTGGTTATTGACTTTCCATTATCAAAAATATTCTTTGTGTAATCATAAATTTCATTCAATAGTTTATTTACATTTTCAATTTCACCAATTAGGCAATTATCTTCAAATTTTAACTTATATTTTTCTAAGATTTCAATAGGAATATAGCATCTTCCTATTTGGAAGTCTTGCGACAAATCTTGCCAAAAATTAATTAGTTGCAGACCTGTGCATATCCTATCAGATAGTATTTTATTTTCTTTGTCATATTCACCAAAAAGCCTAAGGATCAACTCACCTACTGGGTTGGCAGATTGGTTACAATACGATATTACATCGCTCCAAGTATTGGGTGGCTGAAATTGTACATCCTTCTTGAATGCTTGTATCAAATCTATTAGTGGCTCTATTGGAATTTCAAATGTATTAATTGTATCTTTGAGTGCTAATAGTATTGGATTATTGATATTATTACTATTTATTATATGATAAATACTATTTTCTAATTGAATTAGAATTGATAACTTTTGATTTTCTTCTATTATATCCTCATCTGCAATATCGTCAGCTAAACGGCTAAAAGCATATATAGAGTAAAAATACTTTCTTAATTTTTGGGGGACTAAAATAGAACCTACGGGGAAGTTTTCATAGTGTTTTTTGGCTATTTGTTCGCAATATTCATAGCTATATTCTAAATTGATATAGTTTCTATTTTCAATAAACAAATTTGATAGTTCTGTAATATTATAGTTTTGGTATATATTCAAGGGTTAAACGTTTTTGTTGATAGTAAAACTAAATTTAGAACCTTGATTGATATAGCTTTCAACATATATTTCTTCGTTCATAATATCAATAAAATTTTTACATAATAGCATACCTAATCCTGTGCCTTTATCGCTATTGGCGGTATTTCCTGAATGGTTTGTAGTTTCGTAGAATAACATATTGAGGGTATTGCTATCTATTCCTATACCATAGTCTTGTATTGCTAATACAACTTTATCTACTCTACTATTATTATCTATAATTATATCTATAACGGAGTTGCTTTTTGAGAATTTGATTGCATTTGATAGAATGTTTCTGAAAATCACTTCAAGCATATTCTTATCTGTTTTGACAATTATATTGCTGTTACCAAAAATTCTTAAATTAATTGATTTTTGAGTTAAATTGGTATCTGATAATTTTATTATATTATCTATTGAATCATATAGATTAAATACTTCTGGCTCGAATGATATTTGATTGGATTGTGATTTTGACCATAATAGCACATTTTCAATGAGACAACTAATTGAATTGATTGTATTATTAGTTTTGTTGAAATATGAGATAATTTCTTGTTCGCTCATCATTTTGAAGTAATTTTTGAGCAAATCTATTATCATTTTAATAGAATGTAATGGATTTTTGATATCATGAGTAATTACAGATAAAAACTTTTCTTTGGTAGCAATTGTGCTTTTTAATTCCATTTCTGATTTGTTAAGTTCAGAATTGACTCGGGTGAGGTCTTCCATTTTATTACTCAATTTTTGATTTAGCTCTTGAAGTGAATTCATCGCTTCTTCTAATTGATTAGTTCTATTTGAAATGATTGTTTTGATATCTTTGTTTAGATTTTGTATTTCTAATTCTTTCGAAATTAATGTCGAAATATCTATCAAAAGCAATACATAAGTGTTATTCTTTTTAATATTTATATTAAAGCTATTTAATAAGTAATGGGCATTCAAATCATCTATATAAATTTTAAAATTTTCTAATTTTATTTCTTCATTTACTAATATTTCTTTTGAAATTTTTGCTATGTTATGCATAAAATATTCAATTGTAATTGCCTCTCTCTTATATTTATCAATTAGGGGCTGGAATCTTTTGTGATAATCAATTAAATTACCATTCTGATCGAAAGTGATTATTTCAATTGGTGATAATGATATTATTTTTTGTATATATGTTTGTAAGCTTTGGTTTACTATATATGAGTTATTAGCTGAGCTATAGAAGTAGTTAAGAAAAATAATAATCAATATTATTATAAGTAAAGCCCCACCAATTAATATAGGTAATTGAGCTCTAAATGGTTTATTGATTAATTCGTTGGGAATGATTAGGGTTGTTGCGAATTGATTTTCAATATTGGAATTAATAACAAAATATTCTATATTGCCAATTTTGAGGTTTGTTTGTATAAATGTGGTATCAGAGACTGTGCTAAATAGCTCGTTAATTTCCATTTTATGCTTATTAATAAATTCTTCATTACTAGTGTAAATAGTATTTTGCGAGTATATTTTTCTAAATATAAAGGTAACATACTTACTGATTTTCATAGATTTAAACAAAATATTAAAGTCACTTTTGAAGAGATCTATTGTAGAAATGCCAATAATAGTTTTATTGTCGTTATATATAGGCATACCTAGGGTTATCATTGATTGGTTAGTAAAGAGGGTATCATTATAATAATCAGTCCAATAGTAATTTTCTAATAATGGCGAGTTTCTATCCCAGCTAAAGGGCAAGATAAATGTAAACCAATATTGATTATGGTAATTGTATTCTTCGGAGTTGTAAACATCTGTAATCTTAATAGAATCATGGTCCTTGTATGCCCAGTATCCGTAGAATTTTTTGTTGTCTACTTTGTAAGGCTCAAACCAATACCCTACACCGTACCCCCAACCAAGATTAGAAGCTGTAATTTTTAAATTTGAATTGATATTTTCTATAAACTCTTCTTTGTTATCAATATTTTTTTTATATTGATTAAAATGAAATTCTACTTCACTATTAAAAATTTTCAACATATTTTGGAATGAAGTAAGAAAATTATAAGACTTGCTATATAATTCTAGATTATAACCTTTTATTTTATTTAATTCGTTTTCATAATTTAATCTTTGAATATATATACTAATCAATATTGTAACTATTATCAAAGTAATAGTAATTGCGCTAATCCAAATAGCAATAGTATTTTTGTTAGCTTTATTAAGATTAAATATATTCATAATTATATTAAATTAAAATTCTAATTTAGCCAATAGTTTTCTAAAAAACAAATTTAATTTAATTCTACTATTGTTACTCCTGCCCCACCTTCTGTTAGATTGCCTATTCTAAATGATTTAACTTGATCTATTGTTTTTAGATATTTGTGTATAGCTTCTCTTAGAACTCCTGTGCCTTTGCCGTGGACGATAGTGATCATACTTAGTGAATTCATAATAGCATTTTGCATAAATTCATCTAGTTCTTTGATAGTTTCGTCTGCACGCATACCTCTGACGTCTATTCTTTGTTTGACATCAAATTGGATATATTCGGTAGCTGACTTGATTAGTTTATCTACTTTAGTCAATTTTAGTTCATTGTATGATATTCTGACTTTAAAGCCATTAAAATCGACTAAGGCTGTCTCTTGTTTATCATTAGCTTCTATCACTGTACCTACTGAATTGCTATCCATTAATGAGACATTATCACCTTGTTTTAGTGTTTTTAATTTTTCTGTGGTTTTGTTAGTAATTGATACTTTTTGAGCTTCTTTTTCAATATTGATTTTTTGGTTATTAAATTCATTTTTAACTTCTGCTATTGGCTTTTTAGCTTCTTTTACTTCTTTGATTGTTTTTTCGATTAGTGAATTGGCAGATGATACTACTTGCTGAGCTTCTAATTTAGCTTTACCAATTATCTCATTCTTTTTAAGCTTAATTTCACTAAGTTTTTTATCATATTCTTGTCTTAATTTTTCAAATTTATTTTTTTCTTCTGCTAATTTTAATGAATTTTTTTCTGCTTCATTTTTATATTTCTGCAATATTGCTATACTATTTTCTAATTCACTGTGTTTGTTGCCTAAGTATTTTTTAGCTCTATTAATGATATTGTTTGGTATTCCGATATTTTTGGCAAGAACAAAGGCATAGGAGTTGCCCGGTGTGCCATTCAGAAAATTGTAAGTTGGTTTTAATTTATCACTATCGAATTCTAATGAATCGTTTTCTATTTCTGGTCTATTGAGTGCATAGGTTTTGAGTGAAGATTGGTGTGTGGTGGCAATAAAAAATAATTTAATATTTAAGAAGGTATCTATAATGGAAGAAGCTAAAGCACCTCCTTCTTGTGGATCTGTTCCTGAGCCTATTTCATCTGCTAATATTAGTGAATCTTTGTTGCAATTATCTAAAATTAGTTTTAATCTTAATACTTGCGAAGAGAAAGTAGATAAGTCATTTTCAATTGATTGTTGATCGCCAATCGAAGTAAATACTAATCTAAAATTTGTCTCACATTCGCCAAGTGGGAATATTCCTGATATTGCCATTAATATATTTAGACCTACGCTTTTTAAGGCAACTGTTTTGCCTCCAGCATTTGGACCTGATATAAGGTGTCCGCGTTTGTTAGAATTAAATTCTATGGTAAGCGGTATTACGTTTTTTTTGCCTTTGGTATGGACTAATATTGGGTGTTTGATTTTTCTTAGTACTATCGAATCTTCGTTAGTTATCTTGGGTTTGATCCCACCGTATTCGATAGCATATTTGGCTTTGGCAACTATTGAATCGAGATGTCCCATTATATTGAGAGAATATAATAAGCTGTTAGCTTCTTTGCCAATTTCGTTTGTTAAGTTGGATAGTATATTATATATCTCTCTCTGCTCTTCGTTGTGCAGGAGAGACAAATCATTGTTCATCTCTATAATTTCTGATGGCTCTACGAATACTGTAGAGCCAGTTTGTGATACTCCGTGAATAATTCCGGGTAAAGCTCGTTTATTTTCTACTTTGATAGGTAATACAAATCTACCTTCTCGGATAGAGTAGAAATCATCTCTCGAAAGCTCTTCTTCATTCACTCTTTTAAGTATTTTTTGGAGTCTATCTCTCAATTTAGCTGATTTAGTACGAATATCTACTCGTATTCTTTGTAGTTCGCGTGTAGCTGTATCGCGTATTTCGCCATTATCATCTATAGCTTCATAATACCTTCTTAAATCATCATGTTCAAAATCTCTCAAACGTTTCAAATGAAGATAAATCGAAACTTCATAACTATAAACATATTTATTCGAAACTACTTTTAAATGTTTTTCTAATATTCTATTTTCATACAATTCCGAAGTTAGATGAAATAAGTTTTCAAATTGTGATTCTTTGTCTCTAAAGAAATTACGTATATATCTAAAAGATTTTATAGTATCCAATACATTTAAAATATCGGTAGCATTTAGTACAGCATTTTCTATCATAGACCTATAAATTTGTTGACTGATATCGCTCAAGCCGTCTAATGAAGGGATATGATCTTTGTAATGAAGATTAATCATTTCTTCTATTAGATTATGCTCTTTACTAAGCCAATGAATATCATTTTTGGGTAAAATCTTTAATATAATGTCTTTTCCCAAATCGGAGTATGCGAATTTAGCAATTTGCTCTAATATACTATAGTATTCTAATTGTTTTAGGCTCTCTTTTAATACGTTGTTGTGATAGTATTCTTCTATATATACTTCTGATTCTATATGCCTTGCGGATATAGTTTGATTATCAATCATTAAGAATCACCTAATAATTCTTTAACAATCCCTTGTACTTTGGTACCATCAGCTTGTCCAGTTAACTTTTTCATAGAGAGACCCATTACTTTGCCCATATCTTTGGGAGAAGTAGCTCCTACTTCGCTTATTATTTGTTTGATTATTTCTTTTATTTCTTCATCGCTTAATTGCGGTGGTAAAAATTCTTGAATAATTTTCAATTCAAATTCTTCTTTTTCTTTCAGGTCGCTTCTATTGGCATTGGCATACATATCTATGGCATCTTTTCTGCGTTTGGCTAATGTATTTAATATTTTGATTTCATCATCGCTGTTCATATCTCTATTTAAGCCACTTTTAGCAAATTCTATAATAGCTGCTCTTATCGAACGCAATGTCTCTAAACGATCTTTATTGCCTGCCTTCATAGAGGCTTTCATATCTTCATTTATTTTTTGTTCTAAATTCATAATAATTTTTCCTTATTTTAAATTTACTATAACACGACCAAATTGCTGGCCATTTAATATTTTGTTTATTTCATCATTTAAATTTAATAATGATACTTCTGTAATATATTGAGATAAGTTATCAAATTTCCATTCATTAGCTATCTTATCCCATAAATATTGTCGTAGTTCCATATCTTTTGATGCTGAATCGATACCTATTAAACTTACACCTCTTAGCAAAAAGGGATAAATACTTGTGTTTAAAATATCGCCTGATACATTACCCAACACGCAAACTATACCATGCATTTTTACAGACCTAAAAGCAGCCGAAAGAGTCGTGCCACCTACATTATCAATTACTGCAATATATCTGCCTGCTAATAAGGGTCTATCTCCTGCATTAATTAACTCATTCCTATCAATAACACTTTTTGCCCCTATTTTAATTAAATCATTAGCTTTATCCAATTTACCTGTAGAAGCAACTACACTATAACCAAGTTTAGCTAAAATACCTACCGAAATAATACCAACGCCACCGGTAGCACCCGTTACTAAAATATCACCATCGCTCGGTTTAATACCCTTAGATATTATCTCATTAACACAAATAGCAGCAGTAAATCCCGCAGAACCATACATCATACTCTCTCTAAGAGTTAAACCCTCAGGTAACTTAACAACCCAATCAGCAGGAACAGAAATATATTCAGCAAAGCCACCCTTAGTATTCATTCCGAGATCATAACCCGTAACTAAAACTTCATCGCCAACCTTAAATTTATCCGAGTTAGATTTTTCTATAACGCCCGCAGCATCAATGCCCGGAATATGAGGATAATATTTAGATATACCTTTATGACCTCTTGCAGAAAGCCCATCTTTATAATTAAGAGAAGAATAATGAACCCTAATTAAAATATCATCATCTTTTAAAAAATCGAAATCAACTGACTCAATACCTCTATTAAAAACATTAGGTTCAATTTCTCTGACAACTAAAGCATTAAACATAAATCAAGAAATAATATATAAAAGGAATATAAACGAAATATTAACAAAAAGATGTTAAAATAAATGAAAAACTATGGTTATAGTAATGAAAAATCCTTTTGCTATTAAAATGAATATAATTATATTTTATTTTTGGAATTGACAAAAGTGAAAAAAATTAATAAAAGTATACTAAAGAGGTGCTATTGTGGCACATAATAATAGCGATGGTTTAAATGGTGTAAGAAGTTTATTAAAGCCATACGCAAAACAAATTGAAAAGACCTTTCAATCTTATAAAAAAGCTGTGTTTGAAATAAATGCTATCAATAATAAAGAAAAAGAAGCATTAATAAAATTTGAAGGAGAACATACAAAATATATAATATTTGGATTGTTTTCTATTTTGGCTTTATTTTTTGATTTTTGGATATCAAGAGAAACTATGAAGCCAATAGCTCAAATAATGAAACAAAAACCAGAAGTTGTAGCTTTATTATTTAATCTACTTGATTTAGGTATGGCAATTTTCGCTAGTGGTATTTTAGCTAAAGATGCTATCAGATTTGATAGACATACAAAACAAGGAGGGATACTTTTATGGGTACTTTGTTTTATTAAAATTGTCTTATTTGTAGTTTACGGAAAGATACTTTTAAGTGGACATATCTCATTAGTTGGAATGCTTGTTGTAATTGCTTTAGCTATTTTAGTTTATGTTATTCTTCACTTTTCTGGTAGTGGTCTTTTATTTTTTATTACAAAAACAAAATATTGGTTAATGAAAAATTGGGCAGAAAATCCAGATGCTATAAAAAATAATAACCGTAAAGCATGGAATGGTTTAAGAGATGCTTGTAAAAAATATTCAATAG
>JBDHXE010000028.1:0-18879 GCA_039810525.1 Chlorobiota bacterium
AATGGAGTATGTGGTGGAATTGCTATTCCTTCATATAATTTCGGAGAGCAGCACATTAAAAAATCGAAAAAAGATACTATCAGATGTGCATTTAGGAATACTGCCGACGTAGATGTAGTAGTTTATCCACTTATTAGAGGAACTAATTATACAGATTTTGAATTAGAAATACCTAATTACTATAATGTTAATTACGGAAAAGTTACTATTAGACCTAATGAATGTTTAGATCTCATTGTCTCATTTAGTCCAAAGGAATTAGGCGAAAGGACTGCTAATATTAATTTCAATATAGACAAACCTTGTAAAAATTCAATTATTGAACTAAAAGGCACTGCAATTCCCTCTGATGTATATATCACATCATACGATTGGGGATCAAAAAGAATAAAAGGAAATTATCCAGCACAGATTAATATTAAAAATAATAGCGATGGTAACGAAATTATAGATAGTATTCGATTTGTAGATCCAAATTATGACAAATCTTTCGATTTAAAAATAAACACTAGTGAATATCCAAAGCCAATCAAAGCAAATTCTACAATAAGTATTGACGTGCAGTACAATCCTTTAATAGAGCAAACCGATCATGCCGAAATATACTGCTATATTAATTCGAGAGTCGATCCAATAATTGCAAAATTAGATGGAATCGGTATATTACCAAAAATGATAGCTACTTGGAATTGCGGAAACGAAGTCAATGTAGGCGATACAACAATTGCTAACCTAACAATCGAAAACCCATCAAATTCATCAGATTTAAATATCAATAAAATAGAATTTGAAGACCAAATGGAAGAATTTACATTCTTAGATACAAACGATATTAAAGCACGAATAGTTAAGATGGGCGAAAAAATATCTATTCCAGTAATCTTTACCCCACGAGCTAATAGTACAAATTCAAATATAATAGACATATATGCCGATGATTACGATGGCACATACCAACAAGAATGGAAAATTACCAAAGTAAGTACAAGCTGCGATGGTATACAATTAGTTTACAATGATATTGATTATGGTAACACAATAATATGCTCCAACAACATAGATCAACTAGTAATTAAAAATAATAGTAAATCAAACGATGTAACACTATACCTCAGCAAAAGTGTATTTTCAGAACATTCAGACTTATTCAAGCTCACAAACTTGCAAGATAAAGTAATATCAGGAGGACAATCAGTAGTAATACCAATCACCTTCCAATCCAGCGAACTTGGTAATTATTCAACAAAATTGACAATACCCAATTCAGCAAATTACAAAATAGAAGTCAACCTTTCAGCTAATACATTGAATTATACACCATCAACCACATTAAAGACATCAACACAAAATGTAGCAGATATATTTAGTTACCCAGTAGATATCAAGATACCCGATCTTAAATCAGGGAAATTAGACAGTATAAAACTAACATTAAAATATGACCCATATGTAATAAAATACAAAGAAAACTCAATAGTATCAGAATTGCAAAATGTAAATTGGCAATCCAACTATATAGGCAACGGGGAATTAGAAATAACAGGAATAGGCAGTATAGCTTCCAATCAACAGTTAACAGCATTTAAAATAGAATTTATCACCTTATTAAACGATAAACATAAAACAGAAATCACAGTAACAAGCAAATTTGATTGCAAAGATTTTGGCTATGAATTAAGCACTATCAATGTAAACCCAATATGCTTTAATGATAATCGGATAATCCAGAAATCAAGCAAAGCAAA
This sequence comes from Chlorobiota bacterium, assembly GCA_039810525.1. GTDB lineage: Bacteria > Bacteroidota > Ignavibacteria > Kapaibacteriales > UBA2268 > JBDHXE01. The sequence goes on from JBDHXE010000028.1 coordinate 1,746, forward strand.
CTTTGCCCTCAAAGATATAACACCCAACCCAATAACCGAGAACACAACAATAAGTTTTGGTGTAGGCTTCGAAGTAGGAGTACAAATCCAATTATATGATATGAACGGCAATACAATATCTAACTTAGTAAACGAAACATTACCATCTGGAAATTACGAAGCAGTAATCAATACCAAAGAACTAAACAACGGCCTATATTTTATCAAAATGGTAGCAGGACCTTTTAGTGAAACAAAAAAATTAATGATAGCAAAATAATTATATTTAAAATTAGAAAATTTCATTATTGTATCGTATATTTACGTAATATTTTTCTTACTTATTTAGATAATTCTTTTGGTGACAGTATGAATAAAATTCTTCTATTTTTAATGGCTTTTTCAATCGCTACACTTAATATATATACTCAGAATTTCAATATGACTGAGGTAGATGCTACTGCATACCCAAAGACAAGTGTAAATTTTTCCGCATTTGATTATCAAGACAAGCCCTACACTAACTTACAATCGAGTGATTTTACAATATGGGATAATGGTCTTATAGTCCCATCAACCTTAATTAATATCGACTGTACTACCGATGCTCCTTATAATGTAGTGATTGTAATCGATAAATCATCTTCGATGAAAGATAATGTAGATGGTAAGATAAAATGGGATTGGGCTGTAGAGGGAGTACAGACCTTTGTAGCTAATGTACCCTTTGGCGATAGTTCCAAAATGGCTTTAGTTTCTTTTGCTGGAAGTACAGAGTTATTATGTGATTTTACAAAAAATAAACAAGATATATTAGACTCTTTAAAGAAAATACCAGAAATTTATGGTAACACTAATTACAACGTAGCATTTCTTGATGAAAATTACGGTGCTATTAATCTTTTAAAAAATCAAAACCCGAATTATAAAAGAGCCATAGTATTTTTATCAGATGGAGAACACTCCAATATTACTGGAGCATTCCAATTAGAAGAGGTTTCCAAACAATTGCGGGAATATAATATTCAACTATTTGCAATTACATTGCTTTCCACCAAAAATAATGATCTTGAGTTATTAGCAAGACGTACAGGTGGGTATTATGACTTTGTAGACACTAAAGTACAACTTAATAATTTATACTCAAATTTTGCTTCTCGCTTACAAATCAGACAAATTTGCAAATTAGAATGGGAAAGTCCAGATATATGTGATGAATTAGCACGATATAGAACTGTTAATATTAAATTCAATAAACTCAATATTACTAATACTAGAGCTTATGTTGCTCCAGAATATAGTATAATAAATATTGAGACCGACCAACAAATGTATGACTTTGGTAACCCAGAAGTAGGGAATTATGAAGATAGAGATATCATTATTACACCAAAAATTAAAAATTTTACCGCTAAAAATATTAAAATTATACCTAGTGATTATTTTGAAATAATTGATTGGGGCGATGGTACAGGTACCCCCCCTAAATACGATTTAGTATTGCCTGTTGATATACCACGCACTATAAAAGTTAGATTTAATCAAAAGATTGCAAAAAAAATTAGGAAAGCAACTTTAATATTAGAAGGAGAACCTTGTTCCAAAGAAATATCATTAGTTGGTGGCTACCATAGAATGAATATTACAAATCCATTACAAGGTAATTCTTTTAGCCAATGCGATGATATTAATATTCAGTGGAATGGAAATGAACCAGATGTTCAATTAGATCTGTATTATACAATCGATAATGGGGCAACTTGGAATAATATTATTAGAAAATTTACTGGCTATTCCTATAAATGGAAATCACCAATTGCCAATGATAATATTAAAATTAAAATCGAAACAACACCTGGTTATGAATACGAATTTGCACATTCTTTTGGTGGTTCTGAAGATGATATCTCTACTTCGTTATGCATTACTCCCAATGGTCTATATCACTATGTTACTGGATATTTTAGTGGAGAAATGAATATTGGTCCAATTAAACTAGTAAGTAGAGGCAAAGAAGATATATTTATAGCCAAATTTGATAGCGAAGGTAATACTATTTGGGCAAAAAATGCAGGTACAATTGCTTATGATGATAGAGCCAATGGTATAGTAACCGATAATGATGGATACGTCTATATCACAGGAGTTACATACAAAGGGGTGGTTTTCGATAACTTTACACCTATTCTACCTATGGACAATACGCCATATTTCTTTGTAGCTAAATTTAATCAAAATGGAGATTATGTGGATTCAAGATATATTGGTGCTACTTCTGATTTCCCTGATTTTAAAACAAGAGGTACTAAAATTGGCTTTGATTACCAAATTGGTCAACTACCGAAAATATATATGGAAGGAAAATATACAGGTGAATATATTGATTACAACCTTGAGTCTCAATTACCTTTAACATTAAAGGATAGTACTTTTTCATTATCAATGTCTACTAATTTAGATCTTTTAGAACTATATGCCACAACTAAAAATTGGAATTACACCTCCAAAAAAGCAAGTTATCTTGATGAAGCAACTTATGAGACTAATACGTTTTCTAATAATATTAAAATTGATAAATTTAATTTAACAAGTAATGGTAAAACTGATTTTTGGGTTTCTAAATATGCCAAACTACCTCAATCTATTGATATAAGTGGAGCATTTAGTATAATTAAACAAAAGCCAGTATTAACTATAAATGATTTTAGTTTTGGTGAAGTTGTTTTTAGCGATAGTGCAACATCTATCTTAGAAAAAGTTCTATACAACCCATATAAAGTTCCAGTTAAAATTACTGGATTTACAATTAAATCTAATGGAACAGCAAATAACGATTATAAATTAATATCTGATATTACAGGTACTATTTTAAAACCTAACGATTCAATTAATTTAGTAATTATGTTCAAGCCAACTGACATTGGTCAAAGAAATGCTTGGCTCGAAATAAGTTCTACTTGTGAAAATAATATTAAACTTAATTTATTAGGTGTTGGTACTTGTGGTGGTTCGGCATTAGAACTTTATGATTTTGGAGACCAGAATTTAAAAAAATCTAAAAAAGATACAATTTATTGTGCCTTTAAAAATATTTCAAGTGTTCCTCTAGTAGTTTATCCTTTAATAAGAGGTACAAATTATGGTGATTTTACATTAGAAATTCCAAGCTATTACAAAGTTGTCAATGGTAAGATTACTATGAATCCCGGAGAATGCTTAGATCTAATTGTATCATTTAGCCCCAAGGAATTAGGCGAAAGAACTGCTAATATTAATTTCAATATAGACAAACCTTGTAAAAATTCAATTATTGAACTAAAAGGCACTGGTATTTCAGCAGATATATCTTTCACATCATACGATTGGGGTGCCAAAAGAATAAAAGGAAATTATCCAGCACAGATTAATATTAAAAATAATAGCGATGGTAACGAAATTATAGATAGTATTCGATTTGTAGATCCAAATTATGACAAATCTTTCGATTTAAAAATAAACACTAGTGAATATCCAAAGCCAATCAAAGCAAATTCTACAATAAGTATTGACGTGCAGTACAATCCTTTAATAGAGCAAACCGATCATGCCGAAATATACTGCTATATTAATTCGAGAGTCGATCCAATAATTGCAAAATTAGATGGAATCGGTATATTACCAAAAATGATAGCTACTTGGAATTGCGGAAACGAAGTCAATGTAGGCGATACAACAATTGCTAACCTAACAATCGAAAACCCATCAAATTCATCAGATTTAAATATCAATAAAATAGAATTTGAAGACCAAATGGAAGAATTTACATTCTTAGATACAAACGATATTAAAGCACGAATAGTTAAGATGGGCGAAAAAATATCTATTCCAGTAATCTTTACCCCACGAGCTAATAGTACAAATTCAAATATAATAGACATATATGCCGATGATTACGATGGCACATACCAACAAGAATGGAAAATTACCAAAGTAAGTACAAGCTGCGATGGTATACAATTAGTTTACAATGATATTGATTATGGTAACACAATAATATGCTCCAACAACATAGATCAACTAGTAATTAAAAATAATAGTAAATCAAACGATGTAACACTATACCTCAGCAAAAGTGTATTTTCAGAACATTCAGACTTATTCAAGCTCACAAACTTGCAAGATAAAGTAATATCAGGAGGACAATCAGTAGTAATACCAATCACCTTCCAATCCAGCGAACTTGGTAATTATTCAACAAAATTGACAATACCCAATTCAGCAAATTACAAAATAGAAGTCAACCTTTCAGCTAATACATTGAATTATACACCATCAACCACATTAAAGACATCAACACAAAATGTAGCAGATATATTTAGTTACCCAGTAGATATCAAGATACCCGATCTTAAATCAGGGAAATTAGACAGTATAAAACTAACATTAAAATATGACCCATATGTAATAAAATACAAAGAAAACTCAATAGTATCAGAATTGCAAAATGTAAATTGGCAATCCAACTATATAGGCAACGGGGAATTAGAAATAACAGGAATAGGCAGTATAGCTTCCAATCAACAGTTAACAGCATTTAAAATAGAATTTATCACCTTATTAAACGATAAACATAAAACAGAAATCACAGTAACAAGCAAATTTGATTGCAAAGATTTTGGCTATGAATTAAGCACTATCAATGTAAACCCAATATGCTTTAATGATAATCGGATAATCCAGAAATCAAGCAAAGCAAACTTTGCCCTCAAAGATATAACACCCAACCCAATAACCGAGAACACAACAATAAGTTTTGGTGTAGGCTTCGAAGTAGGAGTACAAATCCAATTATATGATATGAACGGCAATACAATATCTAACTTAGTAAACGAAACATTACCATCTGGAAATTACGAAGCAGTAATCAATACGAAAGAACTGAACAATGGCCTATATTTTATCAAAATGGTAGCAGGACCTTTTAGTGAAACAAAAAAATTAATGATAGCAAAATAATTGAACTACATTACTATTTTTTATTCAAACTACTCTCTTATACAATAACTTATAAGAGAGTAGTTAATTTATACTGATAATGGAATAAACTAATTAATATTAGTTGTATTCAAATTATTAGAAAATTATTTTAAAAAGATTATTTTTGTAATAATAACCTTGGTGATTTAATATGGATTTTACTCAATTCCTTACTACTAAAAGATACAATAAATTAAAAAATGTCATAGAAAAAAGGAGAACTGATTTAACTATTGTTTTAGAAAACATTATTGATCCTCACAATATATCTGCATGTCTACGTTCGTGCGATGCAACGGGCATAATGACAGTTAGATTAGTTTACGATGGTAGCCAACCATTCCCGAAACTAAGTAAAACCAGCTCTGCAAGTGCTAGTAAATGGGTAGAGACTATTAAATATGACACAATTGAATCGTGCTATAAAGATTTAAAAGATGAAAATTTCGATATATTTACAACCGCAATGACTAATAAGTCAGTATCATTATACGAAGTAGATCTTACCAAAAAAATTGCTTTAGTTTTCGGTAATGAGCACACTGGTGTTTCAGAAAAAGCAACACAATTAGCAGATGCTAATTACCTCATACCACAAATAGGAATGATACAGAGTCTTAATATTTCAGTTGCATGTGCCGTAAGTTTGTATGAAGCATTTAGGCAGAGGAATCAAGCAAAAATGTTTGAGAATCCACAACTAGATTCAAATCAAATTTATGATAAATTAAATCAATGGGCACAGCGATAATTACATTAGTAGAGATCAATACTTATGAAAAACTGATTATAAATGATTTTTCAATATATAGATATTTTTTTTGGTTGTTTATTATCTAATCATTTAGTAATTTTGCAAACTGAAAAACAAATATTACAATAGATTTATCATAATAATAAGGTACTTTGATGACCTCTATGTATAGGAACTTAGATGAAGAGCATATTCATTTAAGAAATACAGTTCGAAAATTTGCTGAAGAAGTTATTAAACCTATAGCAAAAGATTTAGATGAAAAAGAAGAATTTTCTTATGAAATGACCCAAAAACTTATTGATATGGGTTTCTTAGGTGCTACTATTCCAGAGGAATATGGTGGATCAAACCTCGATTATCTATCATATTTAATACTAATAGAAGAATTGGCCAGAGTAGATAGTTCGCAAGCTATTACAGTTGCTGCTCATAATTCCTTGGGTGTAGGACCTATACTTAATTTTGGCAATGAATTCCAAAAAGAAAATATTTTACCCAAATTAGTTAATCAATTATGGGGCTTTGGTCTTACCGAACCAGAAGCTGGTAGTGATGCAGGTAATACTAAAACACAAGCATATCAAATTAACGAAGATTGGATAATCAATGGTTCCAAAATATTTATTACAAATGCTTCTACCAAAATTACTTTAGGATCTTCAATTCTAACTGTATCAGGTCAACAATCTGATGGCAAAAAAGAATATACTACTTTTATTCTATATAATGGTACACCAGGATTTGATGTAAGAGAAATGAAAGGTAAAATGCTCTGGAGATCTTCCAATACAAGCGAATTATACTTTAATGAATGCAAAGTACCATCAGAAAATATTCTTGGCAAAATTGGAGATGGTTTTAAACAAATGCTTGCTACTTTAGATAAAGGGAGATTATCTATAGCAGCAATGAGCTTAGGGCTAGCACAAGGAGCTTATGAGCTAGCACTCGATTATGCTAAGAAGCGAAAAACTTTTGGTAGATCAATATCAACGTACCAATCTACAGCATTCAAATTAGCAGATTTAGAAGCAGGTCTCGAAATGGGGAGGACCTACCTATACGATGTAGTAAAAATGATGAAAAGTGGAGATAGAATTACAAAAGAAGGTGCTATTGCTAAACTATTCTGTTCAGAATTAGCACACAAAGCAGCTGATCATTGTGTCCAAATTCATGGAGGATATGGATTGATGAGAGAGTATGCAGCAGAGAGATTTTATAGAGACCAAAAGATATTAGAGATTGGTGAAGGCACTTCTGAAATACAAAGATTAGTTATAGCTAGAATGATTGGTTGTTATGATAATTAGGTTTTGACAATGATAAAATTAACAGAATGTCCTAGAGATGCTATGCAAGGTATTATTGAATTTATTCCAACAGATTTGAAAATTCAATACATTAATTCACTTCTAAAAGTTGGCTTTGATGTTATAGATTTTGGTTCATTTGTATCATCAAAAGCAATCCCTCAAATGAGAGATACAATAGAAGTATTAAAAAAATTAGATTTACGTGACTCTTACTCTCAGTTATTAGCAATAGTAGCTAATACGAGAGGTGCAGAAGAAGCTTCGATGTTTGATAATATTGATTATTTGGGATTTCCATTCTCTATTTCAGAAGAATTCCAACAAAGAAACACTAATTCTTCACGAGAGCAATCACTATTGCGAGTAGATGAAATAAGTAACCTATGTGTAAGTAGAAACAAAGAAATTGTATTATATTTATCTATGGCCTTTGGCAATCCTTATGCAGAACCTTGGGATATGGATATTGTAGCACATTGGGTAGAAAAGTTAAATAATAATGGAATACATTATATAGCTCTATCCGATACAATAGGTAGTTCAACACCAGAATCAATCAAATTACTATTCAATACTCTTACCAAAGAATTTCCATTTATTGAATTTGGTGCTCATCTCCATTCTACCAAAGAATCTACATTTGAAAAAATTACAGCTGCTTACGAAAGCGGTTGCAAAAACTTTGATTCAGCAATTATGGGCTTTGGTGGTTGTCCTATGGCTACTGAAGAGCTAACTGGAAATATTGCCACCGAAATATTACTTGATTTTCTCAAAGAAAAAGATGAATTGCCAGAATTAGACGAAGATGCCCTTATTAAATCTCAAATAATCGCAAAGAGAATTTTCAATCATTTAAAATAGTTAATTAATTACTAAATTTATAGCACTATATTATTGAAAAAATAGTATAGTGCTATATTTATAAAAGTTAACATTTTGTGATTAAAATAAATAATGTTATATTGCCAAGTTTTATTTTTCAAAAATTGAATTGGTAATTATATGGTTATTAATAAAGTTTTAGTTTTAGGTGCTGGTACTATGGGCAATGGTATAGTGCACGTATTCGCTCAATCTGGTTATAAAGTAATAATGGGAGACATTTCAGAAACCTCCCTCGAAAAAGGCCTTAATACAATAAAGAAAAATTTTGAAAGACAAGTTAAAAAAGGAGCTATCAATCAAGATGATGTAAATCAAGCCTTGTCCAATATTACTACTACTACTGATATTAATGTTGCATCTGATGTAGAATTGGTAATAGAAGCTGTAACAGAAAATAAAGAATTAAAATTTAAAATATTCAGAGAACTCGATGAGAAAATCAACCCTAATGCTATATTAGCTAGTAATACATCTACTATTTCAATTACAGAAATAGCAGCAAATACTAAAAGACCCAACAAAGTAATTGGAATGCATTTTATGAACCCTGTCCCTATGATGAAATTAGTAGAGGTGATAGAAGGGTTATCCACAGATAAAGAAGTCTATAATAATATTATAGATATTTGTATGAAACTAGGCAAAACACCTGTACAAGCCAATGATTTCCCGGGATTTATTTCCAATAGAATATTGTTGCCATTTATTAATGAGGCCATCTATGCTTTGATGGAAAATATAGGAACAGTAGATGGAATAGATGAAGTAGCAAAATTAGGGTTTGCCCACCCAATGGGTCCATTATTTTTAGCTGATTTAATAGGCTTAGATACTTGTTTAGCAATTCTTGAAGTTCTACACAAAGATTTAGGAGATACAAAATATAGACCTTGCCCACTATTGAAAAAAATAGTTGCCGCCGGACATTTTGGAAGAAAATCAGGCAAAGGATTTTATGATTACTCTGGAGAAAAACCTCAACCGATTAAATTTATAAAATAATATTTTAAAAATTATATATTTTATAAATCGTATTCATAAAAAAATATATTCAATTATATGTCAAAATTTATGATGACAGAAAATAATAATGAACTTAAATATGATTCCGAAGATCCAGATGTGTTAGAAGCCTATCAGCAAGAAACTATTGGCAACTACGAATCTGCAATTAAACATTATAAAATAGCAATAGATAAAAATCCAAAATTAGGTATTGTATATAAGCACTTAGGTAATGCTCTATACAGATTTGGCAAAGTAGAAGAAGCACTACCATATTTAGAAAAGGGATGCGAGCTAATGCCAAATTATCCTACAGTGTTCCTTGAGACTGGTCTTGCATTTTATAGATTAGGTAGTCTAAAGAAAGGTTTAGAAAAAATTGAGAAAGCAATTGCTTTAGATGCTAATATGATACTTGCCCAATACTGGGCAGGTATTATTAACTATCATAGAGGAAATTTGCAAGAAGCACGCAAGTATTTTGAGCATATAATTAAAGTAAACCCTAAATACCTAATTGCTTACTTTCATTTAGGAGTTGTCAATCTCAGACTTGGTAATTATGACCAAGCTATAATATATTTAAAAATACTAACTGAGAATAATCCCGAATCTCCATCCGCTTTTGCTCTTTTAGGCGAGGCATATCTCAACTTAAATAGAAAATATGAAGCACGAATTGCTTTCAAAAAAGCACTAGAACTTGACCCTGATGATATTAAAGCTAAGAATGGCTTATCTTATTTTGAAGAAATTAGCGATACACTAATTTAATAGGAGTAAAATTATTAAAGTTATACGTCTAATATTTAATTTCTAAATATAATATTTCAAATGAAAAATATTAAATATATTATTATCTTTGTCCTACTAAGTTTTGAAGCAATTATTTTCAATTCTTGTACTAATTATACAGATTTTACTACATATTTTAATACATATTATAATATGGAGCGTTTAACTGCAGAAGCAGAAGATGAATTTGAGTTTCAAGATGAGAAAAAGCGATCCGAACCACGTGTCTTTATTCCTAATTATCCTATTACTATCGCAGAAGATAATGCCGTAGGACCACCACCATTTATGGTAGAATTTATAGTTTCTAAACAAAAAAGACAACCAGTTAATATTAAATTAGATTCAATTTTGATAAAAGGTTCCAAGATTATTGCATACAAAGCCAAAAGCCAGTATGTACAAGGTGCTATTTGGCTGATGGCAAAAGCTTTCTTTTATCAAGAAGATTGGCTTAATTCACAAATTAAATGCTCAGAACTAATAGATAAATATCCAGATGGTGATTTCTCACCAGATGCACACTTGTTGTATTCCAAAGACTTACTTATACAAAGAAAATACGAAGCAGGTGAATTGATGCTCTCACGCACAATGGATATAGCATGGTTCAAAAAACGATGGGATATTCTATCTGAAGCTCTAAGAATAAAAGCAGAATTAGCACTTTATCAAAACGATTTTGAAAAAGCATTAAGACCATACAAACAAGCAATAGCACAATCAGACGATGCACAATTAAAAGCTAAATGGCAATTAGATATGGCCGCCCTATTATTTAGAATAGGTAAATTTGAAATGGCACAAAAAGAATTTAGAAAGGTACATAGCTACAGCCCAGATTATGTGCAAAGATTTGAAGCATACTTATATGAAGCTTCATCTTATGCTAGACTACACAAATACGAAGAAGCTAATAGAATTCTAGATGCATTATTTAACGATGGTAAATATGAAGAGTGGCGTTCGCATACCTATGCACAAGAATTAAACGTTCATCGAATACAAAATCTCGATTCAAACTACAAACCACCACTTGATGATAATGGCAAACCCATTACAGTAGATATGTTCCAATTAGAAAAACAAGGAGACTCACTTTTTTCTAATAGCAGCCCTATGATAGCATATTACTATGAGAAAGGTGTTGATTATTATTATCAAAATGATTATAAAAAAGCTCGTCAACAATTTGCTAAATCAAGACAAAAAAGAACTCCAGCATATTCTACATCAATGAGAATGTATGACCTTCTTAATAATTGGGATATAGGTCGAAACAAAGTAGATACATATCTCAAAAAAGGACTTGATTCTATAAATACATATTCAGATTCTCTTAAATTAGAAATAGCTAATAACTTATATTCGATAGGGAGAATACAAGAAGAATTAGGCAACAAAGACTCTGTAATATATTATTTTAAATTAGCAAGCGAAATAAGCCCAATTGATTCAATCAAAACTGCACAATATTATTATAATTATGCAAGAGTTATCCAAAACTCCAATCCAATGAAAAGTGATTCGTTACTTGATCTAATAGTCAATAGCCACCCATTGACAGAATATGGCAAAGATGCACAAGAAAAATTAGGTTATACTCATAATTATGTAATTGATACAGTAGCTGAACTATTCCAATCTGGTTATAATCTAATGAAATATGCAGATTATGAATTTGCAAAAAATCAATTTATAAAATTATTTAATAATTATCCTACATCGAGATTTGCACCCAAATCACTATATACCATTGGTTGGATGTATGAGAATAATTTACAACAATACGATTCTGCGCTATATTATTACAATATTTTAATTGATAAGTACCCTGACAGTGAATATGCTAAAGATGTTAATTTATCAGTAATTTACAAAAATATAGTAGTAAAAGGAGATAAAATTCCAGATTCACTTAAAACAAAAGAAGTTGTGATAATACCTGCTAAATTACCTACACCAGATTTTCCGAGAAAGAAAATTACTCTTCCAAACAGCAATCAAGATAAAAATAATTCTCTAATTAATGAACCAATGAATATATTCAACAAAGCAAAAGAATTATTTTCTAATCCAAGCGAAGCTCTAAAACAATTAGAATTACCTACTAATCCACTAACCAATCAAGAAAAAAACAAACAATCGCAAGATTCTACAAATACCAAGATAGAACCAGAGAAAAAAGAACAATAGTGCTTCAATCATTTAATCTAAATTAATTAATATAACTATTAAGTAAATTTGAATATGAACGAATTTGAAATTTTAAATAGAAAAATTGAATTTTTAGAAAAACAATTAGCATGGTATAAATCATTTTTTGATTATGCAACAGATGCCGTGTTTATTATTCAATCAGAAACATGGAGTGTATTAGATGCAAACGACTTCGCAGCAAATTTATTAGGGATCAATAGACAAGACCTATTAGGATCAATACTACCACAATTTAGACGAATATTTAAATTACTAAAAAAATCAAGTTCACCCATAGTATTAAGTGAACTAAACTTTGAAAAAAATGATAGTTCGATTATGGTAGAAGTTAGCGCAAGATTTATTAATTTCGAAAACCAAAACTTAATATTAGCTATTGCACGAGATGTAAGCGAGCAGCATGCACTTACCGACAAATTAGTACAAGCTGACAAGTTAGTCCTATTAGGTCAGCTATCTGCCGGTGTTGCTCACGAAATAAGAAACCCACTTGCAGCAGTCAATCTAAGTTTACAAGTATTAAAAAGAAAATTTAAAACAGAAGACAACGAATTTAATTATATTAATAATGCTTTGCAAGGTGTAGATAGAATCTCAAGAATAGTAGAGGTTACATTAAATTTTTCTAAGCCAACTCTTCCAGATATTCAAGATATTAATTTGAATTCAGTAGTTACTAATGCAATAGAATTAGTATCATCATCAATTAAACGAAAAGAAATTGTAGTAGAATTGAAATTATATGAAAATTTACCTAAAGTATCAGCTGATTATAAACAGATACAACAAGTTCTAATCAACTTATTAACTAATTCCTGCGATGCTATCAAAAATAGAGGCAAAATCATATTCAAATCATATATAGAAAAATCACAAAGAAGAAACGAAGGAGAATATGTGGTAGTCTCCATAGAAGATGATGGCCAAGGTATCCCACCAGAAGATATACAAAAGATATTTAATCCTTTTTTTACACGTAAAGTAGAAGGTACAGGATTAGGCTTACCCATTACTCAGAGAATAATGCACCAACATAATGGAATAATAGATGTAGAATCTACTTTAGGCAAAGGAACAATATTTTACATTAAATTGCCAAAATCTTATTAATTAATAAGATTTTTTAAGAAATGATTAGAAATTTTATAGATTATTTTTTATATTTGATTATATTAGTCTGATAATTTTATAGAAAATAGATTAAAGTGCCAAAACAAAATTATACAATAGTAGTAATAGAAGACGATCCGTTAGTAAATAATATAGTCAAGGATATTTTATCTTCAAAATATTCTAGAGTTGAGACTTTTACCGATTCTAATAAAGGCCTCGAAGAATTACACATTATATCACCTGACTTAATTTTATTAGATATATTCTTAGGTCATGCCAATGGGTTAGATATCTTAGAAACTCTAAGAAAACAAGGCTATAAAATGCCAGTTATAATGATGACCGCATTCTCTGATATTAAAATGGCCGTTCGGGCTATGAAATTAGGTGCTGAAGACTTCATTGTCAAGCCGTTAGACCTCGAGCAATTAGAAGTATCAGTAGACAGATCATTAAAAAATTTCGATTTACGAAGACAAGTTGATATTCTATCAGAACAACTCAAAAAAGAACAACCATCTGAAATACTTGGGAGCTCTGAGCAAATTAGAAAAGCTCTCGATATATCCAAAATTGTTGCAGGAGCAGATGATACTACTGTACTAATTTTAGGAGAAAGCGGTACAGGTAAAGAATTACTAGCTCGGTATATTCATGAAAATTCCCCACGTGCTAAAGGGCCTTTTGTTTCTATCAATTGCGGAGCTATACCACGAGAATTAGCCGAAAATGAATTATTTGGATACGAAAGAGGAGCTTTTACTGGAGCCACCGAAAAGATAAAGCCGGGTAAGTTTGAGCAAGCTCAGCACGGAACTATTTTATTAGATGAAATTGCCGAATTAAGTCTAGAGTTACAAGTTAAACTACTTAGAGTGCTACAAGAAAGAAGATTTTATAGGTTAGGTGGTGCCAAAGAGATATCAGTAGATGTGCGAGTGATTGCTTCTACCAACAAAGATTTAGAAACTTTAGTAGAACAAGAAAAATTTAGAGAAGACCTATTCTATAGATTAAATGTAGCTAGAGTTCAGTTACCTCCTCTAAGAGAGCGTGGGGATGATATCCTAAAATTAGCAACTGCATTTGTAAAAGAATTTAATACGAAATTTAACAAAAATATTAAAGGCTTTGCTTCTGATGCAGTAGAATTCATTAATTCTTACTCTTGGAAAGGTAATATTAGAGAATTAAGAAATGCCATCGAAAGAGTCTGCTTATTAGAACAAAGTGAACAAATATCCAAAGACTCACTTAGCTTTTTAAAAGGAACTACAAATGTTACTATTCCGGGAAACAAGACAGAATTGGAACTCAAAAACGGCGAACACTTTTTAAAAATTGCAAATAGCGGAGTTAGTTATTCTAATGTAGTAAAAGATCTAATAATGCAAACATTAAAAATAACCAACGGTAATCAAATAAAAGCAGCGAAAATGTTAGAAGTTTCAAGAGCCAAATTAAGATACCGAATAGAACAGTTAGGTATAAATATTTCAGGTAAAAATATTACATAAACAAATGTATGGATAATTATAAAGAAATAATAGAGAAATCATCAGCATCTGAAGAAATTATTGATGCAATTAATCATCTTATTAATCAAAATGAATATGATGAGAAATTGATACCAATATATGTTAAATACCTTACATCTAATAATAGGGGATTAAGAGATGCATCATACCGAATTCTAATACACTACCCAGATAATTTGAAATCAAAAGTAGCCGATAATGTAGCACCGCTTATCGAACCAAGAGATATCGAATTTAGAAATTTAGCTGGTGATATATTATTAAAATTAGGTATTTATTCTGTAAAACCTCTGATTAAATACCTAAAAGTAGATGACTTCGATATACGAAAATATGCTTGTGATATAATAGGTCTAGTAGATGATGGGAAATCAATAGATACTATAATACAATTATATGATGACAATGATATTAACGTAGTATTATCATCTATCGAAGCAGTTGGAAATATATTTTTCAATAATCAAACCAATGTTGATAAAAATCATATTATCGATAGCCTTATTGAATTGTTTGAAACTAATAATGAAGTAGTTAAGCCTCAAATAGTAGAAACATTAGGCAAAATTGGTGGTAAAGAATCCGAAAGATTCCTTCTAAACGTCCTAAGATACGAATCAGACTTCTTCATAAAAATTGCAGCAATAGATGCATTAGCTATTGTAGGCTCAGATATAGAAATTTGCAAGATGTTAATGAACGAATTACATTCATATCCATACGATATTCAGACAGTAGTACTCAAGACTATTATGGCAATATCATTTAGAATAAATGATGTGCCACAATTACCTACAGAATCGAGAGATATAGCACGTAGAGCATTAGCCGATAGTGATAATGATATAAGCTCAGCAGGGCTAATAGCACTCGGAAACTCATACCTTTATGATGATACCCAAAATCTCTCAGAATATTATGATAGAGCAGATTTCGAAACCAAACAATATATATTATTTAATCTATTAGAAAATTCTAATGATAATGTAATACAAGAATTTTGTAGCAAAATATTTAAAATTTACATAAAACAAGCCGAAATATCCAATATTATTGATTTTATTTCTACTATACACTCAATATGGAAGAATATTTCTAGTGAACGGAAACCAATTATTATTACATATTTGATTAATCTTATTCTACAATTTGAATTAACAAATAATAACGAAATGTTTGAGCTTTTATCCAAATTTGAAACAAATGAGCTAAATATAGCAAAAGAATTGATGATTGATACACAACCTACAATGATACAATTAATTAACGAGCTGTTTGAAAAAATTGATTACTTAAAGTAAAATAAATAATAAAAATAAAGTATGTCTGGACAATTATTTAAATTTGGGCTTAATATACCCCGTGAACCTGATAATCAACCAAAAATTGCTGATACAAGTAATTGGGAGATGACCGATTATGAATTTACAGAATTTAGAGATGAAATATATAAGCTTTCAGGTATTTATTTTACAGAAAGTAAAAAGTATTTACTAGAAGGCAGAATAGCAAAAAGAGCTACTGCAAATAATCTGAAATCTTTTACAGAATATCTTAAATATATTAGAAGTGCTGGTAAAAATGATGAATTAGATAGACTGTACGAAGCTATTACTATCAACGAAACATATTTCAATCGTGCTCCACAACAATTTGATGTACTCGAACAAATTATTATTCCAGAAATTTTGGAAAAAAGAAAAAATACTGCAAACCAAACATTTAGAATATGGAGTGCTGCTAGTTCATCTGGTGAAGAAGCATATACAATTGCTATAATGGTACTAGAAAGATTAAAATATAAATACCCTTATGTCAATTTTCAAATTGTAGGTAGTGATATTAACCAGAATGTACTCGATAATGCCCGTCAAGGTATCTATAGAGAGTATGCAATTAGAAATTTACCACCAAATATTTTAAATAAATACTTCAAACAAAATGGTAGCTTATATGAATTAAGTCCCGATGTTAAAAGGTTAGTTAGATATGTTAATATTAATTTATATGACCCTAATCAAGTAAAAATGATGTCTCAATGTGATGTCATTTTCTGTGCTAACGTTCTAATATATTTCGACTTACCTTCTAAACAGCAAGTAGTATCTTATCTCTATAATGCATTGAACAAAGGAGGGTACTTATTTATCGGATATTCAGAATCATTACATGGTGTATCTAAATCATTTAAATTAGTTCATTTGCCAAAAGCAATGGCATATCAAAAAGAATAAAGAGGAAAGCAATATGTCAAAAACAATATTAGTAGCAGAAGATTCATCATCAGTTAGGAAATTTATAACTCTAGCTCTTAAAATGAAAGGTTATAATGTGATTACCGCCGAAGACGGAATGGTAGCTTTAGAATTATTTCCCAAACAACAAGTGGATTTGCTTTTAACTGATCTAAATATGCCAAATATGGATGGGCTCAATTTAATTAGAAATGTAAGACAAATACCAGAATATCAAGAATTACCTATTATTATTCTGTCATCGCTTTCAGA
>JBDHXE010000029.1:0-18696 GCA_039810525.1 Chlorobiota bacterium
CCCATTAAAGGTTGAGTGCTTGATATTTCTCTAATTGCAGAATTATTTTTTGGAAGCAATATTATATTTATAATGGTATCTTTACGAGAAGAAAAGATATATTTTTGTGTAACAAAACTATTGTAAGAAAATGTTATCGTATCACCAAATTTAATTTTGGTTAGTTTGTATTGTCCATTTTTTTTAGAATAAGCAATTGAATTATTGTTTAAATTCCTGACCTTAACATTCTGAATACCTTCAGAATTATTATCATAAATATTACCTTTAATAACATAAGTATAAGCATTATGATTCAAGAAAAGAATGATAAACAAACTTAGATAGATGAATTTTAGCATAATATTTCTCCCTATAATATATTATAAGATGAAATATATTTAAAAAAGTTACAAATTATTATTAAGATATAATGAATGGATATCTCCATCTAAATTATTAACTGCATAAAGGTTGAATTGGTTAGATAATTCAATTTTTGGAGTATTAACCGCTCCAAAAGATTTCAAGCCATCACCTATTATTTTAGGTGCTATAAATACATGTAATTCATCGATTAAATTGTTTTCTAATAAATATGAATGGACCATTGGTCCTCCTTCTATTAAAATAGATGTTATATGATATTCATTATATATTTTTTGAAATGCATCTTCAAGTCTTAATTTATCGCTTATTTCATCAATCGTTTCGCAGCTAAGTATTTTAATACCCCCCAATTTTAGTATTTCGGCTTTTCGAGATGTTGAACTATTTTTACTGCAAACTACAATAGTGTGTGTTCTATCAACATTTTTGAATATGCTTAAATCAAGCGGAAGGCTCAGATTAGTATCTAATGCTATTTTTATTGGATTTCTACCATCAACTAATCTTGTGTTAAGTAGAGGATTATCTTTTAATATAGTATTTCTTCCAACCATAATTGCATCAAGATGACTTCTTAATAAATGAGTATATCTTCTAGAAGTTTCGTTGCTAATCCATTTAGATATCCCATCTTTGGTAGCAACACATCCATCTAATGATTGGGCAACTTTTGCTACTATATAAGGCTTATTTGAGGTTTGATTTTTAAAGAAAACGCGATTCAAAAACGCTCCTTCTTTTTGTAATATATTAGTAATTACTTCTATTCCATTGTCTTTCAATTTTTGTACCCCTCTTCCAGATTCGTATGGGTTAGGATCTATATTAGCAATTACTACTCTTTTAAATTTCTTTTCGATAATCAAATCAGTGCATGGTGGTGTCTTACCATAGTTGTCGCAAGGTTCTAAATTACAATATAAAGTACAATCAGAAAAATCTATATTACCTGCATTATATATTGCCTCTACTTCGGCGTGTTTATCTCCAAATTTATGGTGATATCCTTCTGCAATTATTTTTCCATCTTTTACAATAATGGCTCCTACAAGTGGATTGGGGCTTACATAGCCTTCTCCTTGTTTAGCTAAATCAAATGTTCTCAAAATAAAACTTTCGTGCTCTATCATTTAATTTCAATTTCTAAATTGCTTATATAATTATTAGGTTTTGCTGGAATTATTAATTGTACTTGATATTTACCAGATTTAAGATGTTTATTATTATTATCTCTTATATTCCATTCATAGGTATAAGTCTTAGTAGTATTAATCAATTTTGGCTCTACTTCACCTATTACCATAAAAAAATTTTTGTTAGTGCTTGAATTATATATTTCTTTCATCTCGGAATTATATACTCTAATAGCAAAGTTTTCACTACTTGGTAAGTATTCGCCTTCTATATTTTTGAGTCTAGTAGCTACTAATTTAAATATAGCTTCATCTTGATTTACTTGCTCGAAAGACCCTTCCATTTTCATAATATCAGGATAATTAGTTTGTTTTGATAGCTCTTGACTACTTGAACAGGACATTAATGTAAGGGAACAAAGCATTCCTAAATAAAAAATATATTTAATCAATTCGTATCTCGTCAATTAATAATATACTAATTTATGTTTTTATTTTTTTATGACAAAGAAATTAATGAGATATTTTATAATTATTTTTATGTTTTTAATTAATTATTCTCTTTTCTTAGCTTATGGCTCTGCTGGTAGTAAACCGAGCTATGAAAATAGAAGAATTGTTGATATGCCAAATTGTGGATTAATTCCAAATAAAATGTTGGCCTTCGATTTAATATTTATGAAAAATGGCTCTATATCAATTTCTTCTGAATATTCATTTCTTAATGCTATTAATGCGGGTATTTCTTTTGGTGGGAGTAATATTTTGGGAATGAACGATATATATTTTCAGAAATATCCCGGGATTAATATAAAAGTTAGAGTCTTTGATGAAACTCTTAAATTACCAGCAATTGCAATTGGATTTAGCAATCAAGGATTCTCTACTTATCTAAAAGAATTTGATAGATTCCAAACTTTATCTCCCGGTTTTTATCTAGCACTAAGTAAAAGCTTTAATTGGAAATTAGGTTATTTAGCTAGCCATTTGGGTGTTAATTATTCGCTTGATAATGAATCTTCTAAAAGAAGCCCCAACGTTTATTTTGGTATTGAACAATCAATTTCGTCTTCTACTTCTATTAATATGGAATATAATTTGCAACTCGATGAAAATTATAATACTATATATGGCAAATCAGGATTATTAAATTTTGCTTTAAGATATGGTATATTGAGTGATTTGACTTTAGAGTTGCAATTGAAGGATATTTTTAAAAATTATAAAAATAATAATTCAATTGAGCGGCAATTTGGAATAGAAATCTTAAAAAGTATAAATATAAATTAATTAAAAGTATTTTTATGGAAAATGATATTAAATTATTAATAGAAAACTCAAAATCTGAAAATAAAGAGAGATTAATTGTTTACAATCCGTATAATAGATTACCAATATCTAGTATTATTAAGCCAAACAGTAGTGAAATTGAATTAGCATTTGACAATGCTTATAACTCAAGAGTAATAATGAAGCAAATTCCTGCTTACAAGAGGGCAGATATTTTATACTCTGTTTCTAATATGATATTATCTAATAGTTATGAATTGGCTCATTTAATAGCTACAGAAGGTGGTAAACCAATGAAAGATGCTCTGGTAGAAGTATCGAGAGCGGCCAACACAGTAAAGTTTGCTGGCGATGAATCTCTTCGTTTAAATGGTGAGCAATTTAGTATGGATAGAGCCCAAAATACAGAGAATCACATAGCTTTTACAATTAAAGAACCTTTAGGAGTAGTATTAGCTATCTCAGCTTTTAATCATCCTATTAATCTTATTTGTCATCAAATATCGACTGCAATTGCGGCAGGCAACCCTATTATAGTTAAGCCTTCAGAAAAGACACCCCTGTCTGCTTATAAGATTACTGAGTATTTTTTATTAGCAGGATTGCCTCCTAAGGCGATATCTCTTTTGCCGTTAAATGGAGATGAAACCTATCAAATAATTAGTGATAAAAGATTGAGTTTTGTATCTTTTATTGGTAGTAGCAAAGTTGGTTGGCAAATTCCAAAAATTATTAGCTCTGGAGTATCGTATTCATTGGAACATGGTGGTACTGCTACAGCAATTGTAGATAGTAATTGTTATTTGGACTTGAGTGTAAATAGTATAGTTAAAGGAGCTTTTTATCATGCTGGACAAGTTTGTGTTTCAACTCAAAATGTCTTTGTACATCAAAGTATTTATGATGATTTTGTAGAGTTATTAAAAATGAAAACAGCTCAATTAGTAATCGGTGATCCAGTAAGCGAAAAGACAGATGTAGGACCTATAATTAGTACGCAAAAGAAAATACAAATTATGGATGATATAAAAGATGCAATAGATTTTGGTGCTAATATTCTCTTGGGAGGGTTAGAGCTCAACAATACTTGTATTAGCCCAACTATTTTGGAAAATACTAATTATAGTATGAGGATTATGAAAGATGAAGTTTTTGGTCCTGTTGTTAATATCAATAAATTTGATGATATTAATGAAATAGTTGAAAAAATTAATAAAACACCATATTCTTTTCAAAATGCAATTTATACAAATGATATTAATAAAGCACTGTCTTATGCCAAAAATATTCAATCAAAGTCTGTAATAATCAACGATTCGACGGCTTTTAGGGTAGACTGGATGCCATTTGGAGGAGAATTAGAATCTGGGTTTGGTGTAGGTGGTGTTAAATATTCGATAGATGATTTGGTTAAGGATAAGTTAATTATAATTAAGCATATAATTTAATATGAAGAAAATATTATATAATATAGTTCAATTTTGTAAAATTAATTTTTTAAGATATTTTGGTAAAAATATTGATAAATTAGCAATTAATATTTCTGATGAATATTATTATCTGTTGAAAAATAATAATATTCATCATGATGTAATTAGCAAGATTATAAAAAATATTAAATCAGAAAATCAAGATATAGAAGGATATAATAAATTTATTTATTCTACTAAATTAGTTATAGATAAACAATTTCTTATGAAATACGGTAAAAGTGGAAATTACTTGATTGAATTATTTAAATTAATTCTTAAAGTATATATGGATAATCTCCCACAGCATAAAGAAGTAAATTATACTGATGAATTAGAAAAAGCCATTGTAGGATTGAATAAGAATTTTAACAAAATTGCTTTATATATGTTTGAGAAAAATTTTAATGAGTAAAATTATTGAGAACGATGTAACGATTGTGGGCTCTGGTGTAGCTGGAATTAGTGCAGCAAATACTTTAATCAATAATGGTTATTCTGTAACACTTATCGAGCAAAGAGATTCCCCGGGTGGTAGAATTAATTCGTTTTTAGATAAAAAAAGTGGTGATATTATTGAAAATGGGCAGCATCTACTGATGGGTGCTTATACGGAATTTCTTGCTTTAATATATGAATTAGGTAAATCTAAATATTTGAAATACTATGATAATTTAGATATTCAAATTAAATCTAAAAATGAATTATATCATTTAAGTTCAAATTCTACTGGCAAGTTGTCATTTGCTTTGGCTATTCTCAAATTGAATGGTTTACAATTTTTAGACAAATTGTATATATTCTATATATTTCATAAATTACAATTTATCAATTCGGAAAGATATTTAGATTATAATTGCTATGATTTTTTGAAATATTATAAACAGACAGACAAAGTAATTAGCATTTTTTGGGAGCCTTTGATTTTAGCTACTCTGAATAATATACCTAAGAATGCTTCTGCAGCATTACTTATTATAATAATGAAAAAAGCGTTTTTGTCTACCAATAGCAATAGTAAAATGATATTGCCAATTATTGGATTATCTGAGTTGATTTATCCAATTATTGATAAAGTAAATTTGAATGGTATTTATTTACCAAAGACTAAATTAAATAATATTTGTGTTACAGATAATGTTATAAATTATTTGAGCATCAGCTCAGGTGATAAAGTAAAATCAAAATATTATATCCTTGCTATGCAAGCTTATGATATTATTAAGTATTATCCTTTATCTAATTCTGATTTAGTAAATAAAATATCTAAATTTAAATACTCGCCTATTATATCTATTTATTTGTGGTTCGATACTGGTAGCTTTAATTTTGATTATTGCTCATTGATAGAATCGGATATACAGTGGATATTTAATAGAAGCAATTATGCTATGAATGTAGGTAATACATTCAAAAATCATTTTACCGCATTAATAAGTTCAGCAGATTGTTATATTGATAAAAGCAATTTAGAGATATTAGAAATTGTATTAGATGATTTATACCATCATTTCCCTCAATTAAAGGAGAGTAAGTTGGAGCATTATAGAATAATTAAAGAGAAGTTTGCTACTTTAAAAATAACTCCAGAAATAGAGAAAAATAGACCTAACAATATAAGTGAAATACATAATATGTATGTAGCTGGTGATTGGACTAATACTAGTTTGCCTGCTACAATTGAAAGTGCAGCTATTAGTGGCAAAATGGCGGCAGAGCTGTGTATAGAAAAATTAAAAAAGGGTTTGTAATAATCACAAAACAAACCCTTTAAATTTCACAATAATTATGTTTATGATTTGATCACTTGCAAAGCAACAATTTGACTTCTATCTTTGTATTTCACATTCAAAATTACTACTTCACCCTCTTTTTTAGATTCGATAATCTTTTTAAGATCATTTGGTGATTTAATTTCTTTTCGATCAGCTTCAGTAATAATACCATTAGGGAATAAACCTCTATCAGAAGCAATAGAATATCTTTTTACTTCGCTTACCACTACACCTTTCTCTACGCTATATTCTTTTTTGATATCGTTAGTTAATGGTTTTACAGAAAACCCTAACTTATCAAATTTAATTGGTTCATTAGGCCTATTGTCATTATCTTCATTGTCCGAACCACCTTTAACTGCATAGCTTTCTTTACCATCTTGAGCTTTCAATGTAACACTTTTATTTATTTTCTTTCCATCACGCCATATTGTTACATTAACTTTATCGCCAGCTTTATAAAAAACTATTCTACTTTGTAATTCAGACGGTGAGTTAACTTCTTTGCCATCTATTTCGAGTATCACATCACCACTTTGGATGCCAGCTGATTTTGCAGCACCATTTTCCACTAAACTTTGAACTAAGACACCTTGAACTTTTGGTAAGCCAAGTCCTTTTGCCAAGACTTCATCTACATCATCAATAGCTACTCCAATGTATCCTCTACTAATTTCACCATCGTCAATCAAATCATTTACCACAGCTTGCATTAAATCTATAGGAATAGCAAATCCATAACCCATAAATCCACCATTTTCCGTTGCAATAGCTGTATTAATACCTACCAAAGAGCCATTAATATCAAATAATCCACCTCCACTATTACCCGGATTGATGGCAGCATCTGTCTGAATATAATGCTCAATATTAAGTCCTCTTTTACCAGAGATCGAACCTCTGCCAATTGCGCTTACAATCCCTTGTGTAACAGTGTGGCTAAGACCAATTGGATTGCCAACTGCTAATACCATCTCACCAACTTTTACTGTATTCATATTAGCAAAGTGAGCAACAGGCAAGCCCTCAGCTTCAATCTTAATAAGGGCTAAGTCTGTCAAAGGATCTCTACCTATTACCTTAGCTTTGTATTCTTTTTTATCGAATGTCTGTACAGTTACTCCTTTTTCGGTTGCATTTTCGACTACGTGATTGTTAGTAACTATATATCCATTAGTAGATATAATTACACCTGAACCTGAGCCGCGAGTCTTGAAGCTTTCATCATTATCTTTTGGACCAAAAAATCTAAAGAAGTCAAATCCATTAGGGTCATTATTATTGTCTCTTTTTACTTCTGCTTCTACATTAATGTAAACAACAGTAGGCAAGATTGCTTCACTTGCTTTGATCATAGCTTGGTTGAGAGCTAAGACAGATGCATCAGGTGTTACTGGTGCAGAGTCGCTTCCTAATTTAATATCTTGTGCAAAAATATTAGAAATGCCATTAACTGAGAAATTAGAGACTAATAAAACACCGATAAAAATACCGGTACCTAATAATAGTGTTGATAAAATCACTACTTTTTTCATATTTATAACCTTTATATGTTGTTAAATTATTAACGAGTTTGTAAAGATTAAATTTGCATTACTACCTTTTAAAAGTTTGATAAACTTTATGTATATAACGATTAAATTTGAAAAATGTTAATTTGAAATTTGTATTCTTTGAAACTAAATGTTATTTTAAAAGTATATTATATATATTTATATATTAATTATATTTCATTAAATTATTGTAAGGTATTTATGAAAAAGGTTTTCCAGTTTCTTGTTATTTTGACAATTCCATATTTAATTGAAGCTCAGACAAGCTTTCAAAATTATTATCAACTCAGTGATTTTTATCAAGGTTCACCTGGTTCGTTCAAAACTGGCTTGTATGGGTTTCAAAATCCAGCTATTTTAAATTATAATACATTTTCTTCTGATTTGAACTTTATTGCTTCTGAACAGTTGAGTAATTTAAGTGATTTTAGTCGTTGGGGTCTTTTTTATGGAATGAAAAATTTTGGCTTTGGTACAATTACTCATAAACTTGGAGATAAAGGAGTTACTGATTATAGAATATCAACTGGATTTGGTAATACTAAATTTGGACTCGGATTGGGTTATGGTTGGAGTAGTGGAGACAAACATTATTTTGGGCGCTCTAATTTATATAATATAGGTTTGCTCTATAGACCAATTTCTCAATTATCAATAGGTGCTTCTTATACTAAGTCTTTGTCTAATTCTGATAATGAATTGGTAGGAGAAATAGCCATTAGACCTATTGGAAGCTATCCTTTTACTTTATATGCAGATTTTTCAAAAATTAATGATCAAGATTATGATAATCTAAATTGGAGTGCAGGTGCTAGTTTAGAATTTGTAGATGGTATAAGGATAAATGGAAGGTATTTCAAAGAAAGAAATTTTATGGTAGGTGTAGATCTTAGTTTAGGGAATTGGGGGCTAAGTAGTTCAAGACATTTTAGCGAAAGTGGTAATGATGGATTCAATACTTGGGGAATAAGAATTGGTGGGAAAGATAGAAGTATTTTTGATGATCTATCAATAATTCATTATTACGTCAAAATGGATTTGGTAGGTACACCAAGTTATACTAAATTCTCATATTTTGATAATTCAATTACTTTATTTGAAATTTTAAATACAATAGAATTAGCCAAAAACAATAAAAACGTAAATGGTATAATAATTAGCACAGCTCAATTTAATGCAAATAGAGCTATTCTTTGGGAAATTAGAGAAAAACTTGCTGATTTTAAATCTACAGGTAAGAAGGTAATAATATATTTAGAAAGAGCTGATAATGATCTATATGCATTTTCTACAATTGCCGATCAGATAGTTATAGATGGAATGGGATCAGTCAATATAAATGGATTTGTAATGGGTAGATCTTTTTATAAACAGATGTTCGAAAATATTGGCATTGGTTTTCAAGAATTTAGATATTTTAAATATAAATCGGCTGTCGAAAATTTTGCACGAGAATCATTTTCTGAAGGAGATAAAGAACAAAGACAAAGGATGGTTGACGAATGGTATGATATAACATCGGAATTAATCACTTCATCTCGACATATAAGCAAAGACAAATATGAACAATTGGTTAATAGTAAATTAATATATACACCTAAGGAATTAATTGCAGAAAAATTAGTTGATAAAATAGCTCGAATCACTGAATTAGATTCAATTGTTAGAAATTATGATAACTCGATATCTGCTATATTACCTTCAAGTATATTGTACGATGAAGAAAAACCAATAGATAATCAGTGGGCCTACGAAACAACTGATATTGCTTTGATATATGCTGTAGGTGCTTGTGCAATGGATAATGGAATCAATGCTCGAATATTAGTCAATGGTTTGCTTAATGCTTATTCTAATCCCAAAATAAAGGCTATTGTATTGAGAGTTGATTCTCCTGGTGGAGATGCATTAGCTTCGGATTATATTGCAAAAGTAGTAAGAGATAATAAAAATAAAAAGCCTTTGATAGTATCGCAAGGAGCAGTTGCTGGTTCTGGTGGTTATTGGCTTTCGATGGATGCTGATGTAATTGTATCTACCCCTATGACTATTACTGGTTCTATTGGTGTAATTTCTGGGCACATTTATGACAAAGGTATGAAAGATTCGCTTGGTATTACTTATGATTTAGTCAAAAAAGGTCGTTTTGCCGATTTAGGTTCATCTTATTCATTTCCAATTATTCCATTAGGGCTTCCTGTAAGGGCATATAGTAATGAAGAAGTAGAATTAACAAAACAAGATATATTATCTCTCTATGATGAATTTACAGAAAAAGTAGCTAATGGTAGAAAAATGCCTTTGGAGAAGGTAAAAGAAGTAGCTCAAGGTAGAATATGGAGTGGTAGAGACGCTAAAAAAATTGGATTAGTAGATGAAATTGGAAATCTATATGACGCAATTAATATTGCCAAATCGAAGGCTGGAATACCACTTAGTAAGAAAGTAAATATTAGAGAATTTCCAAAAGGCGGGCTGATAAACTTTGCTTCGTTTATCCCTTCTTTGTTTGGTATTAATATAGAAAAACCTAAACAAGAATTGGAACAATTAAAATTCTTATTAGATATGAATGGTAAGGCAATGCCTTTAATGCCAATTGACTATTTAAATATTGAGAATTAATTAGTTAGATTAATCAACTGAGCACTCTAGAATATTTTTTGATAGAGTGCTCAGTACATTTTAAATTGACATAATAAAAAAAATTAGAATAGTCATAACAATACCAGAGCCAACTAACCATTTACCTCTACCTTTTAATCCCTTTTGCCCTTTTAATATAAAAAGACCTGTCAATGATAATAATATTAGGCTAATAGCGAATACATCAGATATTATTGTCCAAATACCACCTGGGTTGCGGTGCAACCAATTAGATTCAAAGATTAAAGCTCTTTTTTTTACTCTTTCTAATTCTCCTTTCCCAGTAGACAAATCCAATAATAAAGAACCGTCTTTGAAATATAATTTAATTTTATCTGGCGAGGGGGCATCATACATCAGGTAATTATCGTTTTCATTTATCTTACTTAATTCTGCTTTAATTAGCGCATTATTTATTTCAGTAATATTAGAAGGTAAATTTAACTTAACTTCCTTTCGGTGAACTTCAAAATCAGGATTCCAATCACTATGGTGATTAAGTGCCAAACCTGAAATGCAATAAATAATTGTTAAAAAAAAGAAAAAATATCCAAAGTCTCTGTGTATTGATTTGTTTAATTTATATAGATTTCTATTTTTAATTTCCATAATAGTATCTTTAATTTTTAGCAATTTTATCAGTATATTGATTGACAATATCGATAACCCATTTATCAATATTGTTATCAGGCAAAATAGCATCGGGTTTATATATTACATTTTCTTTGTTTTTCACTTTGGCAATTGCATCTCCAATTATTCTTCCTTGAAACATTTCATCATAAGCTACTAATACTGGAATTACAATTACTTTATTTTTTTCTTTCAAATTATCATTAATAGCATCAGTAGTATATTTGGGGTCATAATGAGCTATATGCCCACACCAAGCAAACGAAGATTTATTAATACCAATTTGATTGTTTACCTCGTTTATCAATTTGTTCATTAATGCAGTCCATTCTTTGTTATAGTCTAAATCTCCATAAGCTACAAATACACAGGATTCATTTGATGGATCATTTGATAACATTTTAGTTCTTGTTACTATATTTTTTTTGAGTATTTCAGTAAAATCTAATAGAGGTGTGATTAGAATATTTGCCTTAGCTTTATAAACATCTATCCTTTCTGCTCTTAATTTCTCTATATCTGACTGTGAGTTTTTTAGTCCAACAATAGTTGGAATATCATCAAATGCATGGCCTGATACAGTTAAGAATAATGGAACAATTATTATATCTGTAAAGCCTTCATTATCAAATTCTTTCATACGAGTAGCTATAGAAGGTTCTGTATATTCCATAAATGCAGATTTGATTTGTGTAATAGATTTATTTTTCATAATTTCATTTTTTACAGAATCTTCTACTGCAAGTAGCATTGTTCTCCATTCTACTGAACGAGAACCGTGGCTTACAAGCAAAACTCCAATTTTCTTAGCAGTAGTGTTTACGTCATTATTTTTTTTATTTTTATTACATGACATTAATGACAATACTACTATTATAGTAATAAAAAAGTGTTTCATAGCACATCTTATCTTTTTATCTTTAGCTAAATTATTAATTAGTATTATGCATAATCGCAAAAGTATATTGCATTATATTAATTTAAAATACCTATTATTAGGTAATTGATTGGTAACTAATATAATGTTTAATTATGAAGGTGTTTGTATAAGGTTATAAATATCAACAACATACTATGTATTCAGGGTAAGGTAGAATATTTAAATATAGGTAATTGTTAGTGGAATCTCTTTGCAGTAAATATTCTAAAATTTAAATTAAAAGGCTATCTCAAAAAATTAATTTTAATTGGCACTAAGATTAATAATAAGAGATAGCCTTAATTAATTATTTTTTACAATATTTATCTAAGAATTTCATAAATCTATCAGCCCATATCAAAAATTCTTGCGGCTTGGAGATGAAATGTGTTTCTTCTGGGAAAATAATTAATTCTGCTGGTATTCCCCTTCCCCGTGCTGCAGTAAACGCTTCAAGGCTTTGAGTATACGGTACTCTAAAATCGTTCATTCCAGTAGAGATTAGGATTGGTGTGTCCCAATTTTGTACATAATTGATTGGGGAATTCTTTTCCATATTTTCACGATTTTTAGCTATCCAATATGGTCCGCCAAATTCCCAATTGGGGAAGAAAAGCTCCTCAGTAGAACCATATTCACTTAATATATTAAATAATCCACAATGCGCTATTAGAGCTTTAAATCTTTTGTTATGATGTCCAGCCATCCAAAATGCAGCATACCCACCAGCACTCGCACCAACTGCCGCTCTAGCTTCAGTATTTACATAAGGTTCCTTAGACATTTGGTCTGTAACATCTAAGTAATCTTGCATTGGTTTGCCACCCCAGTCTTGGCTAATTGCATCGTTCCATGCTTGCCCAAACCCTGGCACGCCTCTTCTATTGGCAGCAACTACTATATATCCTTTAGAAGCCATCCAATATAAATTCCATCTAAAATGAAAAATTGGATTTAATTGGCTTTGTGGTCCACCTTGCAAATAGGTTATCATAGGATACTTTTTAGTAGAGTCAAAATCGGGTGGGTATAAAACCCAAGACTGAATATCTTTTCCATCGGAACTTTTGAACCATCTTTCGGCTACATTAATTTGTTTGATGTTTTTGTATAATTCATCATTTAATTTTGTAATTCTGTTAAGATTAGTAGTCGCTATATCATAAGAATAAATATCTTTTGGTAAAGTGTATGTTTCTTTGCCAACTATAATTTTAGTTCCATTATTATCTATGGATAGAGGTCCAGATATCATATGAGCGCCATTAGTTAATATCTTCCAATTTCCATTCAAATCAAAACTATATAGTTGCACTGTACCACTATCATTTGCAATAAAATAAATAGTTTTAGAATCTGGAGACCAAATATATTCTTCTACCCATTGATCTAAAGATTTAGACAGCTGATCGTATTTTTTTTGTTCTCTATCGTATAATATTAGTCTAACTCTATCAGATTCAAAACCAGCGTGTGATTGGCTTAAATATGCAATATATTTACCATCAGGTGAATATTTTGGATCTCTATCATATCCTTTATTTTCTTCTGAAAGATTAGTTGTTGTTCCAGATTGAATATTGTAAATATAAACATCAGAATTAGTACTTATTTCGTATCTATCGTCTTTTTTACAAGTGTAAGCTATTTCTTTACCATCTGGTGAAATAGTATAAGATTCTGCTCCACCAAAAGGTTTCATAGGTGCTTCGTATTTTTCTCCTTCCAAAATATCTTTTGCTTTTATATTAGAGTTGTTAATCGGCACTATGAAAAGATGTTGTACTTTTTCATCATTCCATTCATCCCAATGTCTAATTGGCAGATCGTCATAAATCATTACATTGGCTTTTTTAAAATTTGGGTATTTTTCTAAAATAGTGGAATCGACTTTTACATCTGTACTTAAAACTAAGAATTTACTATCTGGAGACCAGTTATAAGAAGTAACTCCTTCTTCCATAGATGTAATTTTGTTGGGTTTTCCCTTAGGAAAATCCATAATATAAACTTGTGG
This sequence comes from Chlorobiota bacterium, assembly GCA_039810525.1. Lineage (GTDB taxonomy): Bacteria > Bacteroidota > Ignavibacteria > Kapaibacteriales > UBA2268 > JBDHXE01. Next base: position 13,805 of record JBDHXE010000029.1, read on the forward strand.
AGATCCTTGCAAATTTGAAATGAAAGATAATTGTTTTCCATCTGGAGAGAATTTTGGTGAGTTCTCTGAATAAATATCGTTTGTCAATTGAATTGTTTCACTTCCATCAATTTTTACTGCATATAAGTCACTGTATAATTTATTTGCAGCAATAGAAGGTATTGACATACGATAGACTATCCATTGTCCATCTGGAGAGATTAGATGTTCACTAATTCTTTTAGTAGAATATAAATCGATCTCTGAAAAATTCCTATTAGAATAATCTTTCTGATTTAAACTTAAATCTATTGTTTCAATAGGTTTACTAACTTCTGCTTCTTTGTCTAATCCACACGAATAAATGAATTGAATAAGTGCAATAAACAACAAATATCTGATTAATTTGTCCATATTTTACCTGAATATATATAATGAATTAAACAAAAATAATAAAATATATTTAATATATGATAATCAAGGAAATTAGGCTAAAAAAAGGAACTAATTATTGTTGGCTATCCTTAGAAAATGGTGATTATTATAAAATTCATATTGATTTAATATTAAAGAATAATTTAAAGTTAAATAATAATATTAGCCAAGAAGAATTAGATGAATTGCTTTATCAACAAGATATTTTAAATGGAATCAATTATGGGATTCGAAAGCTATCTTATGGCAAGGATTCAATTTATAGTTTTACTAAAAAATTAAGAAGTAAAGGCTTTACCACTGCTGTTATTGGAGTAATAGTTCAAAAACTTATTGCAAGCAATTATCTAAATGATGAAAAGTTTGTGATAGACTATGTAGATTATCTGAGGGATAGAAAGAATTTTGGAGAGATTCGTATATTAAATGAACTGAGAAAAAAAGGTATTGATGAAAATATTATTAGAGAATATATTAAGGATACCAATAATTATGAAGAAGATCTTGAAGCAATTATCAAAATCGCTCTAAGGAAATTAAAATTATTAAAGAATAAAACACTTGATAAACAGAAAAATTCACTCTTGCTATTTTTGAAAAATAAAGGGTATAGTTATGAGATTGCACAAAAGGTAATAGATTTCGTTTATGCTAATAATAGTATTTTATAGATAAATATAAGTATAATTACAAATATTAAGATTATAAGTAATATTTAGATGAATTTATTTTAATGTACGAATTAAAATTTAATATTAATAATTTATTTATTCTATTAATAATATCGATAATTTTTAAAAAATATATTCAACTTAATTATAAAGTATTTATGTAAGTTTTATGATGAATTAACTAAAATTATTTTCATTTTTCGCAAAATAAGTTTGTTAAACAATAATTAAGTTGTTAATTTGGCAGTCATATATTGTGTAATTTTGAAAAAAGGAAAAATATGAATATAAAACAAATTTTGATTCTATTAATATTTATTAGTTTAATAGCATGTCAAAAGGAAGAAAAAATTAAGGAAGAAAAGATGGAAAATAGTAATAGTAATTCTAATTCTGAAATACTAGCAAAGATAAATCAATATGCAGATTTTAAGATTAGTGCAGATATGAGCCATTTGTCTGATAATCATAAAAAAATGGTTGAAAAATTGGTGGAGGCATCTAAATTAGCTGATAAGATATTTTGGTATCAAAGTTCTTCAGATGCTCTTGCAATTAAGGATTCTTTGGCATCTATAAATAGCCCTGAAGCTAAAGAGTATTTAACTTACGTAAATATCAATTATGGACCTTATGATATTCTAGATGAAAATAAGAGGTTTGTAGGTGTTGGACCAGCAATTAGACCCAAAACTGGTGGCTTTTACCCAGAAGATATGACTGTGCAGGAATTTGAAAATTCTGTAAAAAATAACCCAAAAGATGCTGCTAATATGAAAAGTCAATATACTGTAGTTGTTAGAGAAAATGGTAATTTAAAAGCAATACCATACAATGAATACTATAAAGAGACGGAGCAATTAGCAAAATTATTAGAAGAAGCAGCAGATTTTGCAGAAAATAAATCATTTAAAAATTATTTAATTGCTAGAGCAAAATCGATTAGAACTAATGACTATTTTACAAGTGATTTAGCGTGGATGGATGTAGAGAATTCAGATGTTGATATTGTCATTGGACCAATAGAAAATTATCAAGATGAAATTTTTAATTATAAGGCAGCTTACGAATCTGTAGTAATGGTAAAAGATGAAGAAGCAAGCAAAGAACTTGACATATATAAAGAAAATATGCAAAATTTCGAAAATTCTTTTCCAATAGATGATAAATACAAACAGAAAAAAATGAATGCTGGTAACAAAATCCAAGTTGTAAACGTAGTTTATTTTGGGGGTGATTGCCAGCAAGCTGTTAAAACTATTGCTGCTGCATTACCTAATGATCCAAAGGTAGCAGAAAAGAAAGGTAGGAAATTATCAATGTATAAGAATTTTATGGAAGCGAAATTTGATGTTATTGTTAAACCTATTGGCCAAATCTTGCTTTCGGATAATGATTTTAAATTAGTTGATAAGAAAGCTTTTACTTCTTTTGTTACATTACATGAAGTTTCGCATGCATTAGGTCCTAAATATGTATTTGGTACTAAAACAGAAATTAGAGAGGCTTTGAAGGAAAAATACTCTGCAATTGAAGAGTGCAAAGCTGATATATTGAGTATGTTTAATCATCAATATTTGCTAAATTCAGGGTATTATAGTAAGGAATATATAGAGCAAGCAAAAGCTACATATTTAGCTGGATTGTATAGATCTATTCGCTTCGGAACCGATGCTCATGCAATTGCAAATTATATTCAATTGAATTTTTTAAAAGAAAAGAAGGCAATTATAAAAGATAATAATGGTAAATTAATGATTGATAGTGCTAAGTTTTTTGATGCTGTAAGGGAATTATCTTCGTTAATATTGCAGATCCAATATGAGGGTAGTTATTCTAAAGCAACAGAATTAATTAATAAGTACGGCAAAGCAACAAATGAAATTAATGATGAAGTAAATAAATTAAAACAAATTCCAAGAGATATTAATACAACTTATGAATTTTAGAAGAAATTAAAGATTAAGGAGCAAAATTATGTACAATATTAAAATTACAAAAGCATTAACAACTCGGTTCGATGACATTGATTGGAATAATTTAGGTTTTGGGAAATATTTTTCTGACCATATGTATATTGCTGAATATAAAGATGGAAAATGGAATAGTGGTGAAATAGTTCCTTATGGGCCAATATCTATGGAGCCCTCCTCTTGTGTCCTTCATTATGGGCAAACTATTTTTGAAGGTCTTAAAGCTTATCGAAGAACTGATGGTAATATAAATTTATTTAGACCAGATCAAAATGCAAGGCGTTTAAATATCTCCGCAAGTAAATTAGTTATCCCTCCATTTGATGAAAACTTATTCGTAGAAGCATTAGAACAATTAGTTAAATTAGATAATAAATTTGTACCATATAAAAGAGGTACATCATTGTATATTAGACCATTAGCTTTTGGAGATGGCGCTTTCCTTGGAGTACATGCATCTTCTACATATAAATTAATTATTATGACTAGCCCAGTGGCTTCGTATTACCCTGAAGGGTTAGCTCCTGTAAAAATATTAGTTGATAAAGATCATGTAAGAGCAGTAAGAGGTGGACTTGGTACTGCTAAAACAGCTAGTAATTATGCTGCATCTTTACTTGGCAGCGAAACAGCTAAAAAGCAAGGATATTCGCAAGTTTTGTGGTTAGATGCAATTAGCCGCCATTTTATTGATGAAGTTGGGGCTATGAATATTATGTTTTATATTAATAATGAATTGGTAACTCCACCTTTGGATACTGGAAGTATTTTGGCTGGTGTTACGCGAGATACTGTATTAAGACTAGCTCATGAATTTAGAATTCCCGTAAATGAGAGACAGATCTCAGTAGAAGAAGTATTCGAAGCTAATGAGCGTGGGATTCTGCAGGAGATATTCGGCACGGGGACAGCTGCTGTTATTTCGCCAGTAGGACAATTATCATATGCTGGTAAACAGATTTTAGTAAATAATATGCAGATAGGACCAATAGCACAGAAATTTTATGATACAATAACTGGTATTCAGTACGGCGATATTGAAGATAAGTATGGCTGGACAGTAAAAATTGAGTTATAAGGTAAAATTTCTACTTTATTTAAAGAGACTGCCTGATAAATCAGAATTAAATATTTTCATTCATAATTTATTTGTTTTAAATACGTTAGTCTATGATGATAAAGAACTTGTAAAAAAAAAAGTCGTCCTACACCTTCAGAGGCTGTAGGACGACTGAATAAAAAATGAAAAATTATAAATATCAATTCTCACTTCCTCTCCTTTGGAAAGGGTTGGGGTGAGGTCGAATCTATGACGATAGTTAAACAAATCTTACTATATCTTCACAAATCTCTCTACCTTATCACCTATTTTTATGAAATATGTGCCTGAGGGTAGGCTCTCTATATTTATTCTATGTTGCTTAGTGTATGCTGGTATTATGTCTGTTATTACATCATTGCCCATTAGATTGTAGATATGGAAATATGGACTATATATTTCGGTCTCAAATTCTATATCTATATAGTTGTTAGCAGGGTTAGGAATAATGTTAATTTTACCTACTTTGGATAGTGGTTCGGATACCGAGGTTATAGGGCTTGCTACAAACCTAAATGTATCTAAATCGCTATCTATATTTATTGTGTATTTTGCGGGTGTAAAGGTGTATTCTTTGCTGTAAGGTATAAGGTCATAAGTGCGATGATATTCTATCCTTGGAAAAACAAATTTGCCATCTTCCATACTAATTGTGGAACTATCGCCTATTGTTAGAGGAATATCTTTTAAGCCCTCGCCACTTGAGGTAATTATTTCACCACTAACTGAATAAAA
>JBDHXE010000030.1:0-18584 GCA_039810525.1 Chlorobiota bacterium
ATAATATATCGGATTATTAGCACCATCGGAACGAACTCTAATTTGTGATGGATTGACTCCGTCTTCAATTAATTTTAATCTTACATTTTGTGCTCTTTTGAGAGCAAGGTTAAACACTTCGTCTGTGGTGCCTTCTACGCTAGCATTTCCTATCAATTCAATTATCTTATCTGGGTTGTTTTTAAGTATCATAGATAATGATTTAATAGTCTCAGTAAAGTCATTAGATAACAATGTATCTTTATAATCAAAACTTGCAATAGATTGATATCTAAAATACTGTCTTTCTTTATTGGTTCTTATTCTGATACTATCAACTAAAGAAGTATTATTAATATTCAATTCTATTTTTGTATTAATTAGTCCACAGTCCATAAACTTATTCTTAGGTATATATAATTTAGACTGATAATTTATTTTCTTTGATAGATTGATTTCGACTAATATAGAAAAGATAGAATTTAAATCTTTCTCATCTATTTGGTAATACTTGCCACCAGTCATCTCTGTAAGATATTTGAAGGAATAAGAATCAACAGCACTGCCTACACCTATTACATATATAGGAATATTATAATTAGAGGCAAGCTCTACTACATCATTTCTATCATATACCAAAGATGAGTTATCAGAGCTATAAGCTATTAATACTAACACTTGTTCGTTATCGGATTTGAAGGATTTCAAATAATTTAATGTGCTATATAAGTTTTTATATATAGAACTTAATCCTGAAGATTTCTCTAAATTATAATTTTTTATTATACTTTCAAAAGATGATATATCTTGCAAAGATATATTACTGAGTAAATTCTGATTAAATGTTCTAAATAGAAATTTATCTTTAGAATTAATATTTTTAACAAAAGACTTAATTTGCTTAATTACAGGATAGTAATCACCAGCTATAGCACTATTATCAAGGCATATTGCATAATCAAGAGATTTGTCGGGGTTATATTTATTTTCTTCTAAAATATAATTTGTTTTGAAGCGAGTATCGTCAGCACAAATGGCTTCTATGGATACTTTTTTATTTAAAGAAGAATTATTGGATAAATCTATTACAAGATTACCAAAATCGTCCATAATGAGCAAATTAAGAGTTAATGTGTCGCTGTTGTGATTGTAATTAAATGAGCTAATTTTTAAATTACTAATAATCGGATTTAAACTATAGGGTATAGTAGAATTAAGGTATTTATTCTCAAAGTATGATGGTTTTGCTATATCGATAGGTGTTTGTTCGGGACCAGTTTTGATAGATTCTTCATTTTCTTTGACTACTATTCTCCATTTCAATCTTATAGTATCATTAGAGTTTGTAATTGTAAAATCAAGAATTTGTGAACTATCCGACTTATAATCGATACTATCAACAGGATTAAAATTTCTTTTTATATTCTCAATTCTTACTTTGGATGCATTTTTAATATTCCATTTTAATTTAGCATTATCATTCTGCTGAATTTCTGAAAACCCATCAAAAGATATTATATCAATTTTCTCTTTAGGTGCTGTAGCACAAGAGAAAAAAAGTAATAAAGATAAAATAGTAAGAATTAATGTTCTCATTAATATTTCTTTCAAAATTACAATGTTACAAATGTAAATTTAAGTATTTTTTATTTAAAATTACTTACTTTTTATAAATTTAAACTCACCATTAGGACTACAGTCAATTTCAATTTTATCACCACTCACAAATTCTGAGGCTAATATTTTAATTGCTAATGGATCTGCTATATGTTTTTGAATAGCACGTTTCAGAGGTCTCGCTCCGTATTGTGTATCGTATCCTAATTTAGAAATCCATTCTAGAGCTTCATTAGTGAAATTCAATTCTATATTATTGTTTTGAAGTCTCTTTTTGAGTCTATTAATTTGTAAATCGGCAATTTTTCTAATTTCTTTAGATGAAAGAGGATTAAATAGTACAATTTCATCAATACGATTAAGGAACTCTGGTCTTAATTTCTTCTGAAGTAATTCAATCACTTTGAATTTTATACTTCGCAACACCTCATCTCTATTGTTATTTACTTGATTTAGTGCATCATTAATAATTTCGGTACCAAGGTTTGATGTCATAATTATAATAGTATTCTTAAAATCTACTGTTCTAGATTTGCTATCGGTCAAACGGCCATCATCTAATACTTGCAATAAAATATTAAAAACATCTGGGTGAGCTTTTTCAAATTCATCAAGCAGAACTACTGAATATGGCTTCCTACGTACTGCTTCAGTAAGTTGTCCACCTTCGTCATAGCCTACATAACCGGGAGGTGCACCAATTAGCCTAGATACGCTAAATTTCTCCATATATTCGCTCATATCAATTCTAACTATCGCTTGCTCGTCATCGAATAAGAACTCTGCCAATGCACGTGCTAGTTCTGTCTTACCAACACCTGTAGAACCTAAAAATATAAATGAGCCTATTGGACGATTTTCGTCTTGGAGACCTGCACGAGATCTACGTATAGCATTAGCAACAGCCGAAACAGCTTCGTCTTGGCTAATTACTCTCTGGTGTATTCTATCTTCCATATTAATTAGCTTCATTCTTTCCGTTTCGAGCATTTTGCTTACAGGGATACCTGTCCATTTAGATACTATTTCGGCAATGTCTTCGGGGGTAACCTCTTCGTTTAGCAATTTCCCATTTTCTTGAATTTTTGCTAATTTTTCATTAGCTAATTTAATTTTATGTTCTTCTTCTACTATTTTGCCGTATCTTATTTCTGCAACCTTAGTGAGATCGCCAGCTTTTTCATATTGTTCGGATTCGACTCTTAAATGCTCTATATTAGCTTTACTTGCTTGTATTTGTTTTATAATTAATTTTTCTTGTTCCCAACGCTCACGTAGTTCTGAGTATTGACTTTTTAAATTAAGAATTTCATTCTCGATCTCTTCGAGTCTCTTTGCAGTTATTTCTTTTGAAAATAATTGATCCATAATTTACTCCTAAATTAATATGAATATATAGACGTTTTACCAATAAAAATAATGAGATTTACTAATTTAGCCCTAATTTCTCATATTTTCTTCTAATATAGTAGCTAAATATTACAATTCATCATTTCAAGCCACAATCTAGCAAACAATATTTTAATTATTTTAAAATTTTATGTTAAAATTAACACGAAAAGTGAATATTTTTTTTATTTATTTTTAAATTTTTATTACTTTTGCATTTCTATTTAAGCGGACGTGGCGGAATTGGCAGACGCGCTAGACTTAGGATCTAGTATCGAGAGGTGTGAGAGTTCGAGTCTCTCCGTCCGCACCAACTAATACAAATGGTGTGATAATTGGAAACTCGTATAGAACAAATAAGCCAATGTGAAAAAGAATTATTCTTCTCATTAGATAGTAATGAGTTAAAACCATATTACGATAAGGCATATCAAGAAGCTCAAAAAACTGTTAAAATGCAAGGTTTCAGACCGGGTAAAGTACCTATGCACTTAATTAAACAGATGTATGGCAAATCTATAGAAAAAGATACTGCCGATAGTATTATTAATGATGTGTTCAATAAATTCTTACAAGAAAACAAAATGGGTTTCTATGGCAATCCTCATATCCACCAATTTGAGCAAACACCCGAATATTTAAAATTCTCTCTACATATAGAAGTAGAGCCAGAATTCGAGCTAACTGAATATAAGGATTTAGTTGTAGATGAACCTTCGCATACAGTATCTCAAACTGAAATTGATAATCAATTTGACCAGATTTTAGCTGGCAAAGCAAATCATGAGCCTGCTAATTTGGTAAGCGATTATTACCATGTAGTAGGAGTTAATATTTACGAGTTAGATAGCGAAGGCAAACATCCCGAAGATATTGCACCTATAAAAGAATTCTTATATCTTAATCAGCCAAGTATTTTCCCTCAAATCAAAGAAGCACTCCTAAATACCAAGGGAGGTGATATTGTAAAAGTAGAATTACCTAGCAATAACGCAAATCCTGCCAAAACTATTGAATTGGAAGTATTAGAAATACAAAAATTAATTCTGCCAGAAGTTACCGAAGAATTTATTAGCGAATTGTCTGGTGGCAAATTCTCTAATTTAGATGATTTTAAAGAAGATTTAGGTTTCCAATTACAAGAAGAATGGGATAAATTAAGCAAAAAAGAACTAGAAAATAATTTAGTCAACAAGATATTAGAGACACAGCCTCAGTTTGATATTCCAAAATCTCTGCTAAATGTAATTTCTGAAAATTTATTTAAAGAAGATTTGAAAAAAAATAAATTAGAAGATAACGAAACTAATAGAAAACAGTATTTTACAGAAAGATATACCGAAAATGCAAAGGCTATTGCTCGTTGGCAAATTATTTTAGACAAAATAATTAAAAAAGAAAATATAGAAATTGATGATAATGATATAGATAATGAGGTTTCTGTATTTGCTGAAATGTATAAAATTGACAAGGATATAATCAAGAATAGACTTGTAGAAGACAAAGATTTTATTAATTCATTATTGGTGAAAAAAGCAATGGACTTTTTACTAGACTTTACTGTAACTAACGAGATACAGTTTGCAGGTGATTTACAATACAATTTAAACTCTTATGAAGAAGATGATGATTTAGAAGAAGATGATGATGATTTTGATGAAGAAGAATTTGATGGTGAAGGCGAATTCGAATTCGATGAAGATGAATATGAAGATGAAGATGATGATGAATCTTTTGACCCTGATTTTGATGAGTTTGATGAAGAAGAAGATGAAGAAGACGAAGAAGACGATGATGATCAATAGTAATTAAATTAATACAATTTTAGAATATTACCATCTTAAAATCGTTTTTAAGATGGTTTTTTATTTAATTTATTAGGAAAATAATGAACAATCAATTAATACCAATAGTTGTAGAGCAGACAAGCAAAGGTGAGAGATCTTATGATATTTATTCAAGATTGCTAAAAGATAGAATTATATTTATTGGCTCACCGATAGATGATTATGTAGCAAATTTAGCAATCGCTCAATTATTGCATTTAGCTAGCGAAGATCCTACGAAAGATATACACTTGTATATCAATTCTCCCGGAGGTAGCGTTACAGCTGGATTGGCAATATATGATACTATGCAATTTATCAAGCCTGATGTATCTACTATTTGTGTAGGTTTGGGGGCATCTATGGCTCAGGTATTATTATGTGCTGGTGCTAAGGGCAAAAGATATGCTCTACCTCATTCACGTATTCTGATGCACCAACCTTCGGGCGGCACTCAAGGGCAATCTTCTGATATTGAAATTTATACAAAGGAAATCATAAGAATGAGAGATTCTCTCTATTCGATTATTGCTAATCATACAGGCAAAGATATCGAACAAATATTAAAAGATGCTGATAGAGATAAGTATATGAGTGCTCAAGAGGCTTTGGATTATGGTATAGTAGATAAAATATTAGTTAAGGTATCAGAAACAGAAGAATCTAAGAAAGATAATGAGTAAACAATATAATAATAAATGTTCTTTTTGTGGAAGATCGGACAAAGATGTATATGCTCTAATTCAAGGGCAAAATAGCACTTTTATTTGTGATAATTGTATTGCTGAAGCAGGTAATATAATCAAAGATATGCGAAGTAAAAGCGCTTTACCAAATACAGAAAAGCATTTGCCTAAACCAACAGAAATAAAAAAGCATTTAGATCAATATGTAATCGGGCAAGATCACGCCAAGAGAGTCTTAGCCGTATCAGTATATAATCATTATAAGAGAATCTATCATAAGATAGAGAAAAAAGATGATGATGTAGAATTAGACAAAAGCAATGTATTATTAATAGGTCCTACTGGTACAGGGAAAACCCTACTAGCTAAGACTTTAGCTAAAATGCTAAACGTACCTTTTGCTATTGCCGATGCTACTACTATTACTGAAGCTGGATATGTAGGCGATGATGTAGAGTCCGTTCTTCTTAGTTTGTTGCAAAGTGCAGACTATAATGTTGATAAAGCTCAAAACGGTATAATTTATATTGATGAGATGGACAAAATCGCAAGGAAAAGTGAATCTTCAAGTATTACAAGAGATGTTTCGGGCGAAGGTGTACAGCAAGCTTTATTAAAGATATTAGAAGGAACTCGCTCTGGTGTACCCCCCAAAGGTGGACGTAAACATCCAGAACAACCATTACTATATATTGATACTACTAATATTTTATTTATTTGTGGTGGTGCATTCGAAGGGATTGACAAAATAATAGCTAAGCGTATGAAAAAATCTACTATTGGATTTACTGCCGATTCTGGTATCAATGTAGAAGCTACTAATGAATTGCTCAAAGAGGTAGAGCCTGATGATTTGATTCATTATGGATTTATACCTGAGCTAACTGGTAGATTGCCTATTGTAACTGCATTAGAAGAGCTCTCTGACGACGCAATGTTGCAAATTCTAACCGAACCCAAAAACTCTATCGTAAAGCAATATATGAAGTTATTGGAGATAGATGGTGTAGAATTAGAATTTACAGAAGAAGCTTTAAAGGATGTAGTTCAAAAAGCTAAAAAGAGAAAAACTGGAGCAAGAGCATTACGTTCTATTATTGAGGAAATTATGCTACCAGTAATGTTTGAATCGCCCGATAAGGATAATTTACAAAAGATACTAATTACTGAAAATGGTGTAGAATTAATCTTTGATAAATCAAAAAATAAGAAAAGAACAGCATAATAATTTATTCAACTTACTATATTAAAGAGATTGTCTCATAAGTCAGAGTTAAATATTTTCATTTATATTTCCTTATTTTAAAATGATAGTATAAAGGGAACAAATAATTAAAAAGGACAAAAGGGCAAGCCACGTAAGTCTATAAAATTAAAGGGTTTGCAAGAATAAAAGAAGTCCTACACTTTTAAAGTGTAGGACTTCTAAACATTAAATCAATTTCTTGTTTTTACTTATGAGATAGCCTCATCATAATTAAAATATAAGTTATTCTTTAGTTTTAGGTTTTCTATTTTTGTAATCTAATTCAAATTTACGTAATCTAATATTTAATGGTGTAACTTCGATCAATTCATCGTCTGAAATAAATTCAATTGCTTGATCTAATGTCATCAAACGTGGGGGTCTCAATGTTACTGTAGCATCAGAACTTGATGCTCTCATATTAGTCAATTTCTTTTCTTTTGTAATATTAATATCAAGATCGCCAACTTTGTTTCTCTCACCAACTATCATACCCATATATACTAATGTGCCAACATTGGTAAACAAATCTCCTCTATCTTCCATACCCTCACACGCATAAGCTGTTACTCTACCTGGTCTATCGGCAACGAGTGCACCACTATTTCTTTGTGGTATATTGCCAAACCACGGCTCAAATCCATCGAAGTTAGTATTCAATATACCAGAGCCACGTGTATCAGTCATAAATTGAGAACGAAAACCAATTAATCCGCGAGAAGGTATATGGAACTCAATATCAACTCTACCATGTCCATTATTTATCATATTGGTCATTAAACCCTTACGTGAAGATAATTTTTCGGTAACTACTCCCACGTATTCTTCTGGTACATCTATATATACATGCTCTACTGGCTCACAGTTTACACCATCAATTTCTTTGGTAATTACTCTTGGTTTGGATACCATAAATTCATACCCCTCTCTTCTCATTGTCTCTATCAAAATAGACATTTGAAGCTCTCCTCTTCCACGTACTTCGAAAGCGTCTGCTCTTTCAGTAGGCAATACTTGAATAGATACATTTCTCAATAATTCTTTTTCTAAGCGCGCTTTGATATGTCTAGTAGTTAGGAATTGTCCTTCTGTTCCAGCAAAAGGGCTATTATTAACATAAAATACCATAGCTACTGTTGGCTCATCTACAACGATACGGGGCAATGGCTCAGGATTGTCGTTAGAAGAAATTGTGTCGCCGATATTTGCCTTATCTATACCAGCAATAGCAATAATATCACCGGATTGTACTTTATCTACTAATTTTTTACTAAGACCAGAGAAAGTGTATAGAGCAGAGAATTTTTTGTTATTAACTATTCCTTCGTTAGTACAAAGGGCATAATTTTTGTTCATTTCGAGAGTACCATTAGACAGACGCCCAATTAGTATTTGACCTACATACGAATCGTAGTCCAAACTTGAAACTAAGAATTGGGGTGTAGATTCATCGCTTGCAATAGGCCCAGGAATAAAATTGATAATTTCATCAAAAAGAATTTTGAAATCATAAGCTTCGCCACCAATTTCTCTAAAGCACTTGCCTTCTTTTGCAATAGTGTAAAGAATGGGGAACTCAATCTGTTCGTCATTAGCATCTAAATCGATGAATAGATCGTATATTTCATTTATTACTTCTTGTACTCTCGCATCATGGCGGTCAATTTTATTTATAACTACTATAATAGGCAAATTTTTGGCAAGTGCTTTTTTCACAACAAATCGTGTTTGAGGAAGAGGTCCTTCACTCGAATCTACTAATAATATGGCTCCATCTACTATGCTAAGCGAGCGCTCTACTTCACCACCAAAATCCGCATGGCCCGGCGTGTCCATTATATTAATTTTGATATCATTATAAAAAATTGCTGTATTCTTTGCGGATATAGTAATACCGCGCTCACGTTCCAAATCCATCGAATCCATTACACGTTCATCAACTTGCTGATTGTCTCTAAATGTACCACTTTGGCGTAGCATATGATCTACTAATGTAGTTTTGCCATGATCAACGTGTGCAATTATGGCGATATTTCTATAGTTATTTTTTCTCATTTATTCTAATAATTATTTTTAAACGTTATATTGACGACTCTATCTTAAATTTTATATAATTTATTTTCATTTTGTAAATAAATTAAAATAATTCTTATATATAAGTGTAAATATCACGTTATTAATTTAATTTATTAGGAGATTATATGAAATATCTTTGCATAATTATATGTGCAATTTTTTCCTATTCTTATATGCTTGCACAGCCTATTATTACCAACAAGACTATACCAACAATTGGAGAACAGTATTCTTATACTTTATGCGATACTACTGGTATTAAAGCTGGTAGTGATGGTTCTAACGTCGTATGGGATTACTCAAATTTAATTAAATTACAAGGTGCTAATAATACTGTCAATTTTGAAATTGTATCACCTAATAGCACACCATATTTTAATCAATTCCCAGCTTCTAATTATGCTTATAAGCAAGTAGCTGAAAATTAAACCGATGCTTTTGTATATTATAAGTCATCTGATGATAAGATTGAAAGATTAGGTATTGGTTTCGTAGAAGGTGCAGAAAAATTATCTGATTTCGAGCTACAATCTAAGTTCCCATTTACTTATCAGAATTCTTATAGTGATCAATTCAGTGGCACTATAGATGTTTCTGATGAGGGCCAAAATATGACATTAAAGAGAAGTGGTCAAATATCTGTTGTAGCAGATGCTTATGGAACGATCATTTTGCCAAATGGTACTTTTAAAAATGTACTAAGGCTAAAAATAGTACAAGATGTCAACGATACTTTGCCAGCAGTTGTCCCAGGAATGCCTTCTGGTAGTATGATTACAAAGACTGAAACCTATGCTTGGGTATCTAATGACTTTAAATTTGGTCTATTGAGCATTTCTTTTATTAGTTCTGAAACTAAATTCCCGGGCTTGCCAAGCAATCCACATTATTCTTCTAATGTGCAATTGTATGATTTTACTCCTCCTAATGATGAAAAGACTTTATCTCCTCCAACTCTTAAATCGCCAATTAATGGAGCTAAAGACCTTAGTTTGCCAGTTAAATTAGAATGGGACGATTCAATTTTACAAAAGATTAACAAATCTGATAATGAACCACAATCTATTGTCACTTATAGTGTTTATGTAGCGGATAATCCAGAATTTTCAAGTAATGGATTATTACAATCTTTCGAAACAACTACCACCAATTTAGAATTAAGTGATTTGCACGAAGGAACAACTTATTATTGGAAGGTAAAAGGACAAAATGGTGATATAGTAAGTGAATGGTCTGATACATTTAGTTATACAACTGTAGAACCTAAGTTAGAAACGCCTACTCTAATAAGCCCCGCAAATGGTGCTACCGATATTCCGTATGTAAATACAAAATTTGTATGGAATGGCAATAATCTATCATCTGGCTTTGGTATATTGATCACTAACGACAATACAACTATTGAGGTTTATTCTGATGGTAATGCAACATCATATATAAAAGATGAATTAGAGCCTAATACAACCTACCATTGGAAAATGAAATTTTATAATGCAAAAGGCGATAGCTCTGATTGGTCAGAAGAATGGACTTTTACCACATCTGTAAGCACAAGTGTAGAAGATAATTCTGTAGTAAATAGTATGAACTTACAATATATGAATTTTGACAATACTTTATCTATTAATTTCGAAGCACTTGCTAATCAAGATGCAAACCTTAATGTATATGATATGCAGGGCAATGTTGTATTATCTCAGACATATAACATTTTAATAGGAACTAATAATATAATAGTAGGGCTTCCTAAACTAAGTTCTGGTGTATATTTCATACAGTTTAGTATCGGCAAAGGTATATATAATAAAACAATAATTATGGGACACTAATTAAGTATAGTTTATATTTTAGAAAGAGAAGATCTCATAAGCTAATAAGAAGAAATGAATTTAATTCTCAATTGAGGCTGTCTCAAAAGTCAGCAGCAATAATTTGATTTTTAGTTCTCCAGTCGTCCTACACTTTCGAAAGCGTAGGACGACTTATTCTTGTAAGCCGTTTGTCATCATAAACTTACGTGATACATTCCTTTTCAATATTTATTCCAATATATTACTATTTCTTAATAAAGAAATAGTAAATAAAACATAGAAATCTGACTTATGAGACTGCCTAAGCTGTGGAAATACAAGTAGGTAATTAAATCATAATTATTTTCTTTTTGGACAGAGCAAACTCTGCCCCTACTTACAATAAAGAAGTCCTACACTTGTGAGGTATAGCATAGCTATTAACAAGTACTGCATAATTAAATACTGGTACTTAATTGTTATGTTTTTTTAAAAAAATTTTAACTTTTTGTGATATTTTCAATATTTTGTTTAATTTCGTATAGATACTCATTATCTAAATTATCAGCCATCATTATCCTAAAATTATCGCTATTAATAAAACCCTTAATAGTATATTTGCCGCGTACAATTATTCTAAAGTATGTTGAACCAATTTTTTCATTATATACTACTTTGCCAATTTTACTAAATTTATCAATAAATTCTTTACTTAATGTATCTGAAAAAAATGCATCGTAAGCACTTTTAGCTTCAATACATGTTTCTATGATTTCTAAATATAATAATTTCATACTAATTCACTTGCTATTAATTTAACTGCTTCTATCAAAACGGCAACCTCTTCCTCTGTAGTAAATATAGATGGGCTCACTCTAACAGTACCCATGGGATCAGTGCCGATATTGTGGTGAATCAAAGGAGCGCAATGTACACCAGCACGAACCTCTATATCGTATCCTCCTTTTAGAATATAAGATACTTCGTCTGGGCTGAGGTTACCTATATTAAAGCTTAATACGCTCCAAGAATAATTATTTTTATCATAATACATTTTAATATTATTGTTTTTTTCAAATTCATTAATAATTTGTAGCATTAATTTTTTCTTATGTTCTATAATATTATTAATACCTATTTCATTAATAAATTCAATACCTTTGGCAAGTGATAGAATTCCAGGAATATTCTGAGTACCTGCTTCATATTTGTGAGGGAACTCTTCTGGTTGGGTAAGCATATTACTTTTGAATCCAGTACCTCCATATTTGAAGGTACCAAGTTGGCTATCTTTTCTAATAATTAATCCTCCAGATCCTTGTAACCCAAATAATGATTTGTGTGATGTAAAAGCGAAAAAATCAGGGTTAATTTCATTTAAATTAATAGGGATATTTCCCGAAGATTGCGAACCATCTATCAATAATAAAATATTATTTTGTTTAGCTAATTTAGATATTTCTTTAACATCTAGGATATTTCCAGTTACATTAGAAATATGATTGATGACTATCATCTTAGTTTTGTTAGTTAATAATTCTTGTACGGAGTTGATATCCAAAGAACCATTATAATTACACTGAGCAATTTTCAACTCTATCTTACCTCTATTTTTTAATTCCATAAGAGATCTAATAACAGAATTATGCTCAGCACTACTAATAATTACTTCACCGTCAATTAAATTAGAGCCAAAAATGGCCATATTAATAGATTCAGTACTACCTGATGTAAATACAATATTATAGTCATCATTTGCTTCAAAAAAGCTTAGAACTGAACTTCTAATATCACTTATAATAGATTTGGAAGTAGAATTAGTATTTCTACCAAAATTGGTAGGTGGATTGCTAAGATAATCCCCAATACAATTGACAACTGATGAAGGCTTAGGATAGCTTGTAGCGGTATTATTTAAATAAATCATAATTTAACACTTTAATAAAAAATACAATAGATTAGAAAAATTTTTTATTATTTTTACAAATATACTAAATACTACGAAATAATGATGATAGATAATAATTACGATAGAGAGCAATATTATGGGCTAGCAAGGCAAAGTATAGCTCAGCGACTGATATTTATTACAATATTCATTATGTTAATAATAACATTATTCAATATTGCATTACCATTAACTCAAAAAATCATTATTGAAGATTATTTGCAAGGTAAGGTATACAACGATGGTAGATCTTTGCCTTATACAGAAGAAGATAAAAAAGTAATACATACTACTAATTATTATAATCAATGGGCAATAGATGTATTTATTGGTACGACTGGCGAGGCTCGCTATTGGTTCGACCCAATTATATCATTAGCTATGCCAATTATACTATTTTCATTTATATTCACTTTAATTATTAGTTCGGTATTACCTATCAATATAGGCCTAATAAGAAGAAAAATTGAGCGGGAAATAATTAATCAATTAGATAAGATACATTATTCCAATTACGGATATTATTCTGATGAGAGAAACAAAGATACAGAAACTAAAATACTAAATGCTGATGAGCGAGAATTGCACACAATGGCAGCTAAATGGAAAATCAACAAAGAAGAAATAATGTATTTAGCAAGTGCCATCAAATGGAGAAACTATTCGATATTTTACAAAATAATTCATACTTTCGATAGTCTTAAATTCTATCTTCGCTTTTACTTTACAGAAAGTTATGGCAACACTATGTTAGGATTTGTGTATATAGGTGCGGCTGTATTAATTATTATTATCGGTATGCGAGGTTTGAAATTTATACCTTCTACACAACCATCTTTAATATTCTTTGCCTTAGGACTTGAGTTTTCTGTGTTAATTGCTTATGCTGTCACTGTAATATTTAGCAAAAACGATAGTGATTCTGATAGCGAATTGATAGCAAGAGAGAGCAAAGACTCTGAATTGAAAAATTCAAAAGAAATAGAGAATTTATTATTAGCTTTTTTGAAAAAGCCTAACAAATAAGGTTTTATATGGCAGAATATGATAATAGCAACTATGACTGTATGGTAATAGGTGCTCACCCCGATGATGCTGAGTTGTGCTGTGGAGGTACTATTGCTAAGCTTACTAAAGAACAAAAAAAGGTAGTATTGGTAGATTGTACCGAAGGAGAAATGGGTACACGTGGCACCAATATAATTAGGTTGGAAGAGGCTCAAAAATCAGCAAAAATTTTAGGTGTCAAGGATAGGGTTAACTTAGGTATGCCCGATGGTTTTGTGCGTACTACCGAAGAAAATCTTTACAAAATGGTAGAAGTAATTAGAAGATTTAGACCCAAAATAATTATTATGCACCCTTGGTTTGAGCGTCATCCCGATCATGAAAATGTGTTTCAATTAGTTAGAGATTCACTATTCAAATGTGGACTCAAGAAATTTGAAACTACTTTTGACAACAAGATTCAAGATGTATATAGAGTACGCAAGATTTTTAGTTATCACCAAGCATTACAATTACCACGCAATCCAGATTTTTTTGTAGATATAAGTGATGTAAGAGATACCAAAATTGAAGCTATTAAATCATTTGCATCGCAAGTATATGTAGCTGGGAAATATGAAAATGAATCTAAAACTCACTTAGCTAGTCCGGAGTTTTTGGAAGAACTCGAAGCTAAGGATAGATATTTTGGTAGCTTATGTGGTGTCATATATGCTGAACCATTCTTAGCCATTGAGCCTCTTTTGCTAAATAGCTTATCTAATATATTATAAATAATAAAGCCTCTGAATTCATTTTTTCGGAGGCTTTATAGTTTGGAACTAATCTAATTGAAAATTAATACTTTAAGATATTATTTAATAATTTTATTTTTTTTCTTATCCCAAATAAAACTTATAATAAGTAATAGCCCAACTAATATATTGGACGCAATGCTTAAAGTCTTGCCAGTCTCAAAACCTTTGCTATGATATGTTAATTCTATAGTGTGCTCTCCTTTAGGGACTATTATTGAACGGAAGGCATAGTTAGTTTTGTGTATTGCAGCATCTTTACCATCAATCTTGGCAGACCATAGCGGAAAATATATTTCTGATAGAAATAAAAGGTTGTTGCCAGTAGCATTAGCTTTTAACTTCATATATTCATTTTTTCTATCTATAATTTTAACATTAGCATTGGCAGATGGTGGTTCAATATTACTATTTAATGGTTCTTCCAAATATGCAACCTTTCTGAAATCAAATTTGCCTTCTTTCATTAATTTAAGTATTTCTAATGGTTTCTCTACTATTACACCATCTACAAAGAAAGCACGCTCAGCCATAGTAGGATTCTGATAAACAAAAGCACCTGTTTGTTGAGATTGAAATATCGGCGGCGCTTGTAATTGCCTATCTGATATTATATATTTTACATTTAATAGATTCCATAGGAATGGATTAGTAACATAGCTTGTAGAGCCATTATCTGCTACATCAAGCATATCTTGATATACTCTAAGTTTTGCTGGGTGGTAACCACCAACACTTTCTAATCTAAAATAAGCTGGTAAATTAGGAGATGATTGGGACATCACAAAATCAGCAATTCTATAAATTGATTTGTCTTGCTCTAAAAATTGGATTAAATCAGTTTTTTGAAATGTTTCTTTTACTGTATCTCTTTCAGATATTTCTAATGGTCTATATCCAACTCGCCACAAATCTACAAAGAGTAAGAAAAAAACTGTCATATAAAATATATTAGCATTAATTTTTCTATTTACAAATAAGTAAACTGCACCTGCAAATACTACTGATATAGCTCCTATAACTAACCAATCGGCAGTCATAGCTCCCCAAACAAATTCTTTAAGACTTACTACTTGTTTGGCTACGCTTTGGAATGTCTGATTGCCAGTATTAGATAAGGCTGATATATAAGCGCTTTTTCCTACGACTATATAAATAAGTCCAATTATGAAAAATCCAACTGATGAGTAAAGCAATGACATTAAATACTTTTTACTTCTTTTATCTTGCAATTCAACCCATTCTAAAATTGCTTTCATACCATATCCAGCTAATATTGGAAATGCAAATTGTAATACACCAAGTGCCATACTTGGAGCTCTAAATTTATTGAAAGAAGGTATATAGTAGAAGAAAATATCATATATTATTGATAAATTTTTCCCAAATGAAAGGAAGAGTAAGAATATTGATATTATAAATAGTGATTGCACAAATACATCTTTTCTATAGTACACAAATCCAATAATACCCATAAATAATATAAAAATGCCCATATAGGGTGCTACATCTTCAAAAATCTTTTGCCCCCAGTATGTAGGTAATTTATACTCTTTATTACCAGTCTCTGGTCCTGAATAAGGCAATTTACCAAAACCATAGTAATTTGGTACTAACATTGTAATCATTTCTTGAGGACTAAACGACCATTCAGTAGCATATTCGTATGAATTACCTCCATTGTCATCAGTTTTGTTGCCTTGCGTGTGTAGAATTGGAGAAGAACCTCTTACAGAATAAGGAGTATATTCTTGAACAGCTAAATACCTATCTGACGACATTAGAAAGGCTAATCCACCAGCAACTACCAATACTCCGATAACTCTAACAATTGACATAGGTTCATTTTTAGTAACTAATCTGTTAATTAGCTCTAACATTATATAAATACCAATAGCTAAGGCAGAATAAAACATCATTTGAATGTGAACAGATTCAAAAAATAGATGAACTGCTATTATTAATAACACAGCAAAAAAGAATGTAAATTTTTCTCTTAATTTCTCCATTAATAAGAAAATAAAGGGCAGCATAGCTATAGTAATTGGCTTGGTATTATGCCCTATCATTATCCAATGAATAATACCAGTAGAAAATACCGCCGCAATTGCTGTAACGAATGCTATTTCGGAATTAAATTTCTTAGTCCTCATTAGTAAAAACATTCCAATTCCAAAGAATACATAATATATCATAACTCGGACAGAATCATTTGCAAAAATCTCACCTACCAATTTAGAAAAACCAAAAACAATCATAGGTGCAAAATCCCAATACCTATCTCCTGTTATTATCATAGATGAATAAGAAGGCATACCCGAAAATATATATGGCAGCCATTGTGGGAATGTCCCACTCTTAGAGGCATCTTGTAGATATGTTTTGAAACTAAATGATGCTAAATTATCAGAAGCGGCTATTTCGTGTGTTGTAATTACACCCATAAAAAATAAAAATACCGATAATATTATTATACCAACAAAAATATAGTCTTTATATTTTTCGGGAAATAGGGTAAAATTAATATTGAAATTTGTCTTTTTATTTAAATTAGTATTAATTGGCTTTGCCATAATTTCCTTTGAAAATTCTTGTTAAATTTAATTTTAATTAAGCTACAAATTTAATACAATAAATTGATATTATATAAATTAATTTAATAATTTAATGAAATGGTGATTATTTCGTTAATAAGTCTTTTGAATACGGAGATTTAAAATTGAGTAATCAACCTAATAATTTAATAAATGAATTAAGTCCTTATTTATTACAGCATGCCTACAACCCAGTTGATTGGCATCCTTGGAATGATGATACTATCAAAAAAGCGAAAGAGCTTAATAAACCGATTTTTCTTTCTATTGGTTATTCAGCATGCCATTGGTGTCATGTAATGGATCGCGAGTCTTTTAGCGATCCAGAAGTAGCTCAAATGATGAATGATACATTTATTAATATAAAGGTAGATAGAGAAGAACGGCCAGATATAGATCAAATATATATGACGGTATGCCAAGTAATGAATGGTTCAGGTGGTTGGCCATTGAATGTACTATTAACTCCTGAATTGAAACCTTTTTTCTCAGGAACTTATTTTCCTAAAGAAGGTGCTCCTAATAGAGAAGGTATTAAAGATGTAATTAAGAGAACACAAGAAGTATGGTCAAAACATTATAATGCCATTTTAGATTCGGCAGATCAATTCACAGATCAGATTAATTTTGAAAGGGCTCTTGGTAATATTCACAATATTAATGAGGTATTAATTAAGAAGTGCTTTTATGAATTAGCTGGTTCTTTTGATAATTTATGGGGTGGTTTCACAAAAAAGCCAAAATTTCCTATTCCTCAATATTATTATTTCCTTATCAAATTCTATATGGAATATAATAATAAAGAAGCATTAGATATGGCTCTTTTTACTTTACGCAAAATGAGAATGGGTGGAATTTTTGATCAAATTGGTAAGGGTTTTCACAGATATTCTACTGATCAAGAATGGTTAGTGCCTCATTTTGAAAAGATGCTTTATGATCAAGCTCTTCTTACAATTGCCTATATAGAAGCATACCAAGCTAGCCAAGATAAATATTATGCAGAAATTGCAATTGAAACTTTAGATTATGTTAAGAATAATTTATTGGATAGCAACGGTAGTTTTTACTCTGCCGAAGATGCAGAATCGGAAGGAGTAGAGGGTAAGTTTTATTTGTGGGACATAAATGAAATTAGAAAAGTTGCTATAGGTGATGTAGAGTTTATTACTGATGTATTTAATATAAAAGAAAAAGGGAATTATAAAGATGAGTATACTGGTGAATTTAATGGTAAAAATATTCTTCATTTAACTGAAAATTATGAAGATTTGGCTAAAAAGTATGATTTATCAATTGATGAGCTGAAAGCTAAATTGAACAGCATCATAGATAAGTTGAATATTGCTAGAGAGCTAAGAGTAAAGCCACACAAAGATGATAAGGTGCTAACCGACTGGAACGCTATGATGATTAGTGCTTATGCAAAAGCAGGCACAGTATTTCAGAATGATGATTATACCTTGATAGCCAAAAATGCTTACCAATTCATTAAAAATAATTTATTTGATAATAAAGGAAATTTGTATCATAGGTATCGTAATGGAATTAGTGGCATTAATGGAATGATAGATGATTATGCTTATACTATTATGGCTGCCATCGAATTATTTTTAAATACCTCTGATCCT
>JBDHXE010000031.1:0-18473 GCA_039810525.1 Chlorobiota bacterium
ATATTCACTTCAGATTAGGACGAATAGCAATAAACATAGGGCTATTTCTGTAGAGAAACAGCCCAAAGCATGTCTTATGAAAAGTAATATTATTACTTAATTTCTTTATGAAGAGTGTGCTTCTTCATAAAAGGGTTATATTTTTTTAATTCTAATCTTTCAGGTGTATTTTGACGATTTTTCATTGTAGTATATCTAGAAGTAGGCACTCCAGCAGCTTTTGCTTCGGTACATTCTAATGTTACAATAATTCTTTGTTCTTTCTTTGCCATAACTATAAAACCTAATTATATTCTCATAGGACTACAAAAGTAATAAATATATTTAAATAAAAAAAATAATAAGGGAGTTTTTCTTTTATTTTCTTTTAGCTTGCGATTGGATATCTTTAATTATAGATAAATCGTGCGATAGATCTATCAAATTTTTGATAGATCCTTGTGTATTGATGAAATAGATGGTGTCGAATCTATCGATGATAATTTCATCATTAGCAAAATTAATTAAATTTTTCAAAGCTATTTGTAGTTGATCTATTTGGGTATTAAATTCTTTGTTTAATAGATAAATACCTTCCGTGTTTTGCCTTAGATTTTTGATTTTTTTAGAGAGATTCCAAACGGAAGTACCTAAAAATGTAATAGAATTGAATAAATCAAATTGATTAAATTGGGCACCAATTTCTAATAGAGAAGCGATATCATTGCTTTTTCTGATACCGCCTTCCGAATAGCTATCCAAAAATTCTAATACTTTTATAGTATCATCAGAAATATTCAAATTGGCTACCTATAGTTTTAATTAATAATACTGCTCTTCTTCGTCGTCGTTGTAGAAGTATTCTTCGTTCATCATATCTTCGTATTCTGGCCAAAGATCTTCCATGCCTTCGATTAGCTCATCATTGTCCTCTAATTCTGCAAGATTATCAATTACTTCTTGTGGGCAACCAGCTCTGTTGGCATAATCAATTAGCTCATCTTTAGTAGCAGGCCAAGGTGCATCTTCTAATGTTGCCGCTAATTCAGGTGTCCAAAACATCTCTTATCCTCCGATAATTTATTTTCTATATAAGTTTTTGGGAAATTGTAAATCATTTTTTGAAAGTATCGAAGATACTTTATTTCTATTTTAAATTATTATTATTTTTTATTAATTATTTCAGAAATTATGATTTTTTCGACATTAGATATAGTGTCATCTAGAATATTATTTATAATGTGATATTTGAATTGGTCAGCAAATTTCATTTCGGTAATAGCTCTATTTAGTCTTTCTATTATTTCTTGTTCGCTTTCTGTTTGTCTATTCCTAAGTCTTTGCTCTAAGATTTGTATAGATGGTGGAGACAAAAATATAAGCAACGAATCGTCGGGAAAGTGCTTTTGGATAGATAAAGCTCCTTTTACATCTACATCAAAAATTAGTATTTTGTTTTGTAGTTTAGCTCTATTAAGTTCACTTTTGGGAGTACCATAATAATTACCAAATATCTGTTCGTATTCTACTAATTCATTATTATCTATCATTTGAACGAATAATTCTTTTGTAATGAAATGATAGTCTTGTCCATCTATTTCGTTTGGGCGCATTTTGCGTGTAGTAGCAGAAATAGAGAAGCTAAATTCTTTATATTTACTTATTAGATATCTTGCGATAGTAGTTTTGCCTCCACCACTTGGCGACGATAGTATAATAAATCTTTTTTTATTCATTTTTTAATAATTGTTTTAGGTTAATATCTTTTTCGCTTTTAATTAGCTCTTTAATTTTTTTCTTAACAGCCTTGTTGTTATTGTTAGCTAGAAATGGATATATTTTGGCTTTAAGCTCATAGGGTAGATTTAAAATATCCTTTTTGAATTCTTTTGAATTTTGCTGAAAATTAGTAGTAGCAAACATAGGAGCTAAAGCCTTTTTGTAAGGCATTTGAATATTGGAATTTAATAGGCTTAATAGTTGTTCGGAAGTAAATGCTGGGTTAAGCATTAGTGCCGCAATAAGAGAATGATTTATGGTATTGAATTCGTTCCCTAGATATGTAATTGCTGATTGCATAAGATTATCATTTTTAGCTGATTTAATGTAGTGATATACAAAAATCATCTTATCCGAGGGAGTAAGCTTATTAATTGGCTCTTTAATTTGCTGGAAGAGTAGTGTATCTGTAATATATTTGTTGATAGCCTCCTTTAATTCTTTACTATATTCGGGATCAGTAATATTTTGGTTTATGTTAATGATTATTTCTTTTGACGTAGTGTCTAATTTGTTAAGAATATTTAGGCTATCGGAATACAAGCCTATTAGACTGAGCGATGGTGTATAGTTGGCATTATTTATTTGGTAGAAATTGTTGTACTGTAAGGTATCATATCCAATATCATCTATGAATAATGCAGCATATATATAGTTGGGATTGTATTTAGTTCTTAGATAATAGTCGTTACCGCTTTGGTCAAATAGTAGGGAATATGAATAATATTGAGCATTAGATTGTGTACTAAATGGTTGTCTATAAGTATCATCGCCATTGATATCGTATAATAATGAGAATGATAATTTATTGGCAGATGACTGTGAGAATAAATAGGATTGGTATTTGTCGTTACCATCATAATCCTTTAATATAGCTATGCTATTGCCCGCTGAATATGCTTGTGATTTGCATACGGAATTGTATTTGTCGTTACCTAAATTGTCAAGTAGTATTGCAATTGAACCCGCTCCTGTTGTTGGGTTGTCTATACTAACGCCTTGTAGGTATTCTCCCTGATTATTATAAGTATAAATATCATCACCTTCTTTGTCTATCAGTAATGAGTATGCTTTGGTAGAGCTAAATGCTTGGCTATATTTAGATGATTGATAATAGTCGTCTCCTTGGTAATCTTTTAGTATTGCAATTCCATATAATGATGATGCTATACCGAAATTGTTGTTAATATATTTGTCGTTGCCATCATAATCTTCTATTATTCCGACTCCAAATATAGCATTGGCAATTGAGTAGTTGTTTGCAGTGTATTCGTCGCTACCTTTGTAGTCTATAATGAAATTAACGCCAAAATATCCAGAGGCTAAATTATAATCTTTGCCATTGTATTTGTCGTTACCGTCAAAATCAACGATGAATCTGATAGGTGAGTAGTACGCAAGTTGTTGGTCAAATATATCGAGATTATAAGTATCGTTGCCACCTAAATCTATTATAGCGATAAAATTACCAGTGTAGGTATCATTGCCCATACCGCCTATAGCTATTTTGCCATATTTGGTATTGATTATTGTAGTTTTAATTTCTTTTTTCCATTCATTGTCTAATGATTTGATGCTTTCGTTATTAGCAATAATTTGTTCGTATAAATTGTATGCAATATCGAAAATAAGGCTATTATTTAGTATAGAGCTGCGATTATCAAAATCTGTGTATGAGTAATTAGAGTCTTGATTGTCAAATAAATTGATGATGTTTTCTGTAATTTTTTTTAGATATCTATTGCTCTGGTTATCTTTTTGTATTATATCTTTCGAAATAATATTTTGAGCATTAATAATGAGGTTAAGATATGGTCTAATAATCATACCAGATTTAAAATTAAACGAAGAGTCTAAGTTGGTACCTAATTCTAAATTCATAATTTTAGTGGATAGCGAAGTATTTAGGTATAGATTGCTAATTTGGCGATTAGTAATAAATTGAGCACCGTGCTTAATTTGATCGAGTGTAGAAGCACTATTTAGATAATCTGCAATATTGTTAATTTGAGTGAACCCAGAAATAGGGTTATTGAAATATTTTTCAATTTCATTATAATGGTTATTATAGAAGATAAGTCTTTCTTTGGGTATCAATAAGTTATCTATAGTATAGTTATTTTTAATTAATAGTTGTTCTATTTTGCTCTCAATAACAGAGTTGTCAGCCCATAATTGTAGAGAGCAAGATAGTAATATAAGGGTATATAAAATATATTTAATCATCATCTTATTCATTGTTTAAAAGGTGTATTATTCTATCTAATTTACCATCGATATTGTGATCGATATTAATTCCGAAAATTCTGGCTAATAGTGGATATATATCTATATTAGCAATTCCATTGCAAATATAATTCTTTTTAAAATCTGGTCCTTTGGCTATGAAAAATCCCTGCATATCTTTTAGTTTGTTGTCGTACCCGTGTGTTGCTAATATTGAATTATCCCATTTTTGTTTGTAAGAAATAGCCCATCCCTTATCTGCAAGCATAAATATTTTGCTGATTCTTTTGTTTTTGCCAAAATGGTATCTTTCTGGAATACTATCTCTATCAAAGAATGTATAGTGATTTTGATATTGAGACAGAATTGTCTTTACTTTATTTTCGTAGCCATCTTTTGGTTGGATTAGGCTATAAGCAATATGATTGGTAATATTTGCATATTGGTCTGGTATAATATTATCTAATTCTATTATTTTATCTTTTGATAGATTAGTCATACCATGATCTGATAATATAATGATATCGATATTATCGTATAAGTTTCTTTTTTTGAGCCCAACGAATAATTGATTGAGTACAGAATCTAATAATTTGAGGGAATTGTTTAGCTGTGGAGATTCTGTGCCATATTTGTGGCCGTATGTATCGGCAGCATCGAAGTATAGTGTGATAAATTTGGGTCTTTGGTCAGTTGGAAGGTCTAACCATTTTAGAATTCCGTTCACTCTTTCTATATAATCACGTTTATGGTAGTAATGTTGGTATAGGTCGGGCCTTCTTTTTGGGTTGTTGAGTTCGCTACCTACCCAGAAGTAAGAAGCAGAGATAATACCATTTTTTTTGCATGTCTGCCAAAATGCTTCTTTCGGAAACCAAAAGTCATCTCGGTTGGCACTAGTATCTTTTGGTGAGAAAGATTTTCCACTTTGGTAATCTACGAAGCTATTAGCAATAATGCCATGGTTGTCAGGGTATAATCCAGTAACGATTGACAAGTGATTAGGGAAAGTAGAAGAAGGGAACGAAGGCTCTAAATACATTGCTCTCACTCCTTGACTAGCAAATTCAGATAAGCAGGGTGTAAGCCCTCTATCGATATAATCGTATCGAAAGCCGTCTAATGAAATCATAAGGACAGTTTTATCATTTTTTGCAAAAAGATAAGAAGACGCTGATATTAAAAGTAATAAAATGAAATAGTTAAATTTGATCATTTTTATGAAATAAAATATTATTAAACACCAATCAGACTGTTTGCAAAATTAATTGAATATTATTAATTATTAATATTTTTTTATTCATTTTTGGCATAATATATTGATGGGAATATATATATAATTTTATAATTAAATGATAAGATAAAAGAAATGAAGCTACTTCATTTGGAAAATATAATTTGCCAATTTGCTCCACTCTTAATTCTTTTGGTTTCATTAAAGAGACCGTCTATTAAGTCAGCAGCAATGATTGAATTGTTAACTCTCTAATTGACCTACACTTCTTCCTAGCCGTCCTACACTTTTGGAAGTGTAGGACTACTTATTATTTTAACCTCACCCCAGCCCTCTCCAAAGGAGAGGGAGGAAGAAATGATATTTCGATTATTTTATTTTTAGAATTATGGGTTAAGCGAATTTAATTATATTGTCTATGTAGGGGTAGAGCTTGCTCTACCCAAAAAACAAAATAATTATGCTTGCATTTGCAATTTGAATTTTCTCCAGTTGTTCTACACTTTCGGAAGTATAGGACAACTGAGTATTCAATGATTTTCTTGTTTTTAACTTATGAGGCAGCCTCTTCTTGAGAAATATTTTAACTTAATTAATAGTTTTCGATTTATCAGAGGAATCTTTTCTTTGATGTATTGCAATTGATTTAGTTTAGTTGTATGTTCTTTTGGTCTTTATTTTCAGCATTCATATTACTTTTGTTAATAATAGTAGCTTCGTATCCTATATCTTTAATTTTGATTATCATATCATTTGGTTTTACTAAGTTTTCATCGTAATGTACGGTAAGAATTTTGTCGTCCATACTCAAATAAACATCTGAAACGCCTTTCATTTCTTTAATTAGGTTTTCTATTCTATCTTTGCACATATACGAAAAGGCGTTAGTTTGGATTTGAGTTTCTTTGGTAGTAGCATTTTCTTTGGCATAACTATCAAATGCAAATAAAAGAAAAATAGCTACTATGGTAATGAATAATTTTGAAAGTTGTTGTTTCATAATTTTAATCTCCTAATTTGTAAAATTGTTTTATAAATACTTTTACGTAAGAAATTTAATAGTGTTTCAATTATTTCAATAAATAATAAAATATGAGAATAATTACTGATATATTATTATAATTAAGTTAATATTTCTGGTAATTAGAGTCATTTTATTATATTTGCAAAGATTAACAACAAGTATATACTTTTTTAATATTATGATTATAAATGAATTGCTAAATCCCAAGTCCATTGTAATAATTGGTGCATCTAATGATGTTGAAAAGCCCGGTGGTAAGATATTATATAATATTTTAAATGGTGGGTACAAAGGCAAATTGCTTGCGGTTAATCCAAAAGAATCGTTGGTACAGGGTGTGAAGTGTATAGCTGATGTAAAAGAAATAACGGAAACTTATGAATTAGCAATAATAGCTATATCTGCAAAATATACTTTGGAGGTAGTTGAAATACTAGCCAGAGAAAAGGGCGCCAAGGCATTTATAATACTCTCCTCTGGATTTAGCGAATTTGGGGATAACGGTAAGGTATTAGAGAACAAAATAACGGAGATAATTAATTCTGTAGGTGGTGCTTTAATTGGGCCTAATTGTATTGGTGTATTGACTCAGAGCTACAAAGGTGTATTTGCTGGGCTTATTCCTGAGCTAAGCCCTAAGGGCTGCGATATGGTATCTGCTTCTGGCGCTACAGTAGCATTTATTTTGGAGATGGCTGTACCTCGTGGTTTAAGGTTTAATTCTATTTTTTCGGTAGGTAATGCTGCACAAATGGGTGTAGAAGAAATACTTGAGTATTGGGATAATACGTATGTAGAGGGCAAGAGCCCCTTTGTAAAATTATTCTATATTGAGCAAATCAAGAAGCCCGCCAAATTATTAAAACATTGTCGTTCTTTGATTAATAAGGGTTGTAGGATAGCTGCTATTAAGGCAGGCACTACTGAGGCTGGTTCAAGAGCTGTGAGTAGTCATACGGGAGCATTGGCTGGTTCTGATGTGGCTGTAGATGCATTGTTCAAAAAGGCTGGCGTGGTTCGCTGCTATTCTCGACAAGAATTGGTATATGTAGCTGGTATATTACTACATAAACAATTATCAGGACCAAACCTAGCTGTAATAACCCATGCAGGTGGCTCTGGGGTAATGCTTACAGATGCTTTGGCAAAAGGTGGAATGGTAATACCTAAGATAGAAGGTGATGATGCAGATGAACTGTTATCATTGCTAAACAGTGGCTCTTCGGTAGCAAATCCTATTGATTTTTTGGCAACTGGTTCGGCAGATCAATTGGGTACGATATTAGAGTTTGTGGATAGAAAATTTAATAATATTGATGGATCGGTGGTAATTTTTGGTACTACAGGTATGTTTGATGTAACTGGTGTATATGATGTATTGCATGAGAAAATGAAATGGAGTATGAAGCCTATATATCCTTGTTTGCCATCGATAGTGCAAGCAGAGAAAGCAGTTAAGCATTTTTTATCATTGGGTCGTGTAGCATTTACAGACGAAGTAGCAATAGGTGTGGCTATTGCAAAGGTATATAATACGCCAAAGCCAGCACAAGAATTTAATTTACCAACAATAGATTCGATAGCTATAAGAGAGATAATTGATAATTCGGAAAATGGTTATTTGGAGCCAAACAAGGTGCAGCAATTGTTTGATATAGCCAATATACCGCGAGTACCCGAGCGATTGTTTACCGATTTAGAAAGTGCTATAGTGTATGCTAATGAATTGGGTTACCCTGTAGTAATGAAAGTAGTGGGTCCGATTCATAAGACAGATGTAGGTGGTGTAGTGCTGAATGTGCGTTATGAGGATACTATTAGAAAGGAATTTGGCAGATTGATGGCAATTGAAGAAGCTAATTCTGTAATGATACAGCCGATGTATAGTGGGACAGAGCTGTTTTTGGGTGCTAAGAGAGAAGAGAATTTTGGGCATATAGTATTATTGGGTTTAGGTGGAATATTTATCGAAGTATTGAAGGATTTTTCTTCTGCTTTAGCTCCTGTAAGTAAATTGGAGGCACTTAGAATGATGAAAGAGCTACGCTCATATAAATTATTAGAAGGGTATAGGAATATGGAGGGCGTAAATATGGAGTTGTTTGCTGATATTGTAGAGAAGCTATCCGCATTGCTGTATTATGCTCCTGAGATAATAGAATTGGATATCAATCCATTATTGGGCAAAAAGGACTCGATAATAGCTGTAGATGGTAGAATCTGTATAAAAAAATAAAATATATAAATTAATTTTGTCAATATTTAAAAATAATGTATTTTTGTATTCCGTATTTTTAGGATTGGAGAAAAATGAACACACTTGATGTTATAAATCAAATTGCTCTTGAAAGAGCTAATGAATATAGAAAGAATAAAGATGGTGATAACTATGTACCTGTACCAGATTTTAGAGAAGGAGATACTCTAAGTATAGCTGTAAGAGTAGTAGAAGGCGAGAAAGAACGCTCTCAGATATTCAAGGGTATAGTAATAGGAATAAGAGGTTCGGGAATAAATAAGACTTTCACTGCAAGAAAGATATCTAACGGTGTGGGTGTAGAACGTGTATTTCCTGTTTATTCTCCAATGATCCAGAGTATTACCGTAGAAAAGGCTGGTAAAACAAGACGTGCCAAACTTTATTATTTGAGAGGTATGTCAGAGAAGAAGATCAGACAAAGACTCAGCTAATTATTATTTTCGATTGATAATATGCAAAATTAAGAGGGGAGCTCTTAAGTCGAAAATATAAATTAAATAAACATATTTATAGATGTCCTATAACTTAAAAGTGTAGGACATTTTTTATATTATATCATTGAAATTGTACCAGAAGAGGGGCTGTCTCATAAGTCAGCCTCTTTTTTTATAATAACAAATATAAAGTTTTCAACATTTAACAATTAGTATGCCTCTAAGAGGTTGCTACATCAGTGTTTAACAATATCTGGAGGCTACGCTTTGTTTAAACCATATGTGCAAAATCAGGATTTTTTAATTCCACCAAGCTGGGATGATAAAATTCATAAAAACCATCCTATGCGTATCGTTAATAATGTCATTGAATCGTTAGACCAGACTGCTTTATATGCATCGTATAACCAAATGGGACCCAATAACAGTACAAGAGGGTTTTGGATTTGCTTATTCTATATTTACATCTAATAATCTAAAATTTGAATTAAACCTTGGCATTAATTATAAACAAATAAGAGCCGATAAAGTCACTTTATTAACAGATGATAGTCAAACTCTTGATATTATTGAAAAATATAAAACTGAATCAGGGATACACTTAAGAAAGGATTTCTTATCTATTATTGATTCTTCTGTACAATTTAAAAGTAAAATAGACTTATTTTCAAATTTTGAAGATATATTAGTATGGCAGTTTACAAATGAAAACGAATTACAATTTAAGATATGGAACTTATTAGGAGTAATTTTGAAGGTAGAATTCTTTTATGATGAAAAAATTAAACCAAAATTATTTTTTAAACAAAGTATAAGATTTGGTATTATAACTAGCTTTTAACTGGACTAATAGATAAACAAATATATTATTTTTAACTGATTATTAAAATAACCATCCCGTTATTATTTTATTTTCTGTTAAATTATAATATATAAACGGGATTGTTTAGATATTAGTTATTTTATCAATAAACAGATTAATTAATATAAGGAATATATATTATGAGAAAAGTATTTTTTATTATTGTAATAATATTATTGACAAAGTTTAGTGCTTTTAGCGAATGGGCTGGTCCTCCTGAACATAAACCAATTTACGTTTATCCTTTTACAATTGTAATAAAGGGTGATGGAAGGGAGGATCAAGAATGCGGAAATGATATGTCTCGAGTATGTTTCTATATACTTAAATATCCAGGGATGGGTTTAATGCTGAATGCCGGTGATAAAATATCTATGTTTCGACCAAACGCTCAAAATGATAAGGGTATCATTGATGCAATCTTAGTTGAACCTTTAGATGTGCAAAAATAATCCCACAAAAGTAACTTATAGAAAAGATGCTAATACTTTTACGACAAATGATATTAATATTTTAAATAATGAATTTATAAATAGATATAAGGGTATTAAATAATGAAGATAAATTTTATTTTAATTTTTATAATAATGTTAGTATTAACTTCATTGGATTGTCTGAGTATAGCTAATATCGTACCAAAATCAAAAAAGGGATATCCAATGACTATAACTGTAATTGGTGATAAAGTAGAACATTCATGTGGTCCTGATATGGACAGATATTGCTATGTTGTAAAAACTGAAAGTAGTAATATACAAGGTGATATTATTTTACATAACAATAATTTAAATTGTTGGATAGGTTCACCAGAGAATTTTAGTCTTTCAAAAGGATATATTAATGTCATTTTGGAACAAGATTACAATTTTAATTCAATAAATCCGTTTATTATTAAGTTAACACCTAACTCTCAATTAATTGATAATTATAACATTTGGTTAAATCAAATTAACAATTTAAACAACAAATAAAATCAGGGCTACTTTTAAGTAGCCCGTTTTTAATAAGGAGTAATTATTTATTTTAAATTTATTATGAAATTGGCATTCGTGCTTTTAATGATGCCTTCATTATTGTATTGTAAAGATGATTTTAAAGCATACTTGTTTTTTGATATTACGAGTTGCAAAACTTGTAATATTGGCTTAATTACTGACTATGTTAACTACTTTAAAACAAGTAAAATTCCAATTAATATTGTTATAACTAATGTAAATTCTAAGAATCTAAAAGCAGCTAAAAAGGTGGCTGAGGATACCTTTGATAAAGGTATTCTTATTTATGATACAAACTCTGCAATGTACAAACAATATAATATGAATCAAACAAATTCATTTGTATTATTAAAAAATGATAAAGCCGTTTTTAAGATTCAAAACATTAAATTTGATGTATTTAATTTAGAATACTTTTATAAATTTATTAAGGGTGAATATCGCAATATTACTAATTTAAATTTTGGAGATAATTACCCATTAGGTATTTATAATACTACTTATAATTATAATTCGTAATCATTAAATATATTAGATAAATCTCAAAATTATATATATATTTTTAATAATAATGGTGAAATTGAAAATATTTATGATTTTACCGATGAATTAAACTCTTATAATAAAGATAATATTGCAATAGTTGATGAAGAAGAAAGAAACACCTATAATAAATACTCAAAAAGTATTTCATTACTTAGTAACAAAGAAAGTTTAGTATTACTATATAAATTAGATTCTTTTAAAAAAATTGATAATTCAATTACACCAGTTTATAAATATGAAGTTTATGATTATAAACAAAAAAAAGTTATTAGTAATGTGCAATCGAACAAATATTCAATTAATACTATTAATTGTCTATGGGCAAATAATAAGTTAATAAGCCCTGTTTTTGATAGAAATTATTATCATACTAATCACGATAAATTACTAAATACAGCATCAATAATTAGTCTTTTTGATGGAAATAATGTAAAAGATCTAATGTATTTAGGTGACGCTCAAAATATATCTAATACAGTATATTCATTTAATTTTCCACCTACGATATCTTATATCAATGATAATAGTGTAGCTATGCTTAATCAATTAAATAGCTTGTTTGTAGCTTTAGATGACATTAATAATAAACCTAAGATTATAAACCTTGAAGCTACTGGTAAATTAAAGACAATGCTTGATTTATACAAGAGTATTGATAAATTTGGACTATTCGAAGGAATAGATATAGATATACCAAGAATAGATACAATGTATATAAGTAGTTTTGTTTCTGATAATGATTATACTTATGTTGCAATTGTAAACACAAATAAAGATAAAACGAGAAATGGTATATCATTACAAAAGTATTCTAACAAAACTGGTAAATTTATAGCAGAGAAGGACGTTGAACTCAAATATAGATTAAATGATAAATGGCAAAATTTAAACTTAGTAAGTGCAGAACAAGATAATATCAAGTTCTTAATAGAATGGGAAAAAGAAGGCTATGATTTAGTAGAAATAAAGTTTTAATTAGATAAAGTATTTTTTTCATAAATTGAAAGAAAGAAATTATATTTTGTATTCTTTCAGTTGAGACTCCCTCATAAGTTAGAATTATATATTTCCATTCATATTTCCTTGTTTTGAAAAATTGTAGTTTAATAAAAAAATAATTAAAAAGGGACAAAAGAGCGAGCTACCTAAGTCTATGATGGCAAGCGGCTTGCAAGAACAAGTCGTCCTACACTTCCAAAAGTGTAGGACGGCTGAGAATTAAAAATTGAATCATTGCTTCTCACTTATGATACAGCCTCCCTTTTAAGGAATATCACAATAACAAACAAATATACTATTTAGTTATTTTCTCCGATATTGATGCCTTGAATAGCTCTCTATTCATAAACGAAATAAATTCAACAGATATACCCTTAGGGCAAGCAGCTTCACACTCATAATGATTAGTACAGCCACCAAAACCTTCTTTATCCATTTGAGCTACCATATTCAATACCCTCTGTCCACGCTCTGCCTGACCCTGTGGCAACAAAGCATACTGACTTACCTTAGCCGCAGTAAACAGCATAGCCGAACCATTAGGGCATGCAGCTACACAAGCTCCACAACCAATACAAGCAGCTGCATCAAAAGCTTTATCTGCTTTGTATTTAGGTACAGGAATAGCATTAGCATCTGGTGCGCTACCAGTATTAATTGAAATGAAGCCACCAGACATTTGTATTCTATCAAAAGCACTTCTATCTACTATCAGATCCCTAATTATAGGAAAAGCTTTTGCTCTATATGGCTCTATATATATAGTATCTCCATCTTTGAATTTTCGCATATGCAATTGACAAGTTGTAGTTAATCGCTCCGGACCGTGAGGAATACCATTAATAGTCATCGAGCAAGCACCACAAATACCTTCGCGGCAATCGTGTTCAAATGCTACAGGCTCTTCATTTTTCTTAATTAAAGATTCGTTCAATATGTCCAACATTTCCAAAAAAGACATATCTTCCGAAATACCATCTACATCATATCTTACCAAGCTACCCTGTGATTTATTATCTTTCTGTCTCCAGATATGTAAGGTAAATTTCATTATTTATAACTCCTTACGGCTAAATGCACGTTTTCAAATTCTAATTCTTCTTTATTTCTAATTGGTTTTTTATCAGGACCTTGATATTCCCAAACTGCCACGTGAGAGAATTTCTCATCATTACGGACAGCTTCGCCATCAGGAGTCTGATGCTCTTCACGGAAATGTGCGCCGCATGACTCATCTCTTTCTAATGCATCCCATGCTAATATTTCGGCAAATTCTAAGAAATCTGCTACCCTATTAGCTTTTTCAAGTGCTGTATTGAGAGATTCAGCTTCACCAGTTACATTTAAATTCTGCCAAAACTCTTCTCTAATTTGAGGTATTTTTTCAATAGCCTCTTTAAGTCCAGCTTCATTTCTACCCATTCCAACTTTATCCCAGACCAATTTGCCAAGCTCTCTATGGAATTCAGTAGGAGTCTTCTTACCCTTTATTCCCATTAATTTATTAATCTTTTCTTTAGCATCTTGTTCAGCTTTTATAAATTCAGGATGATCAGTATTAATAGTTTTATCTATTTTATTAGATGCTAAATAATGCCCAATAGTATATGGGATTACAAAATATCCATCAGCTAATCCCTGCATAAGTGCACTGGCACCAAGACGGTTTGCACCATGATCGCTAAAATTAGCTTCACCCAATACATGTAGCCCCGGTATTGTAGACATTAAATTATAATCTACCCAGAGTCCACCCATAGTATAGTGAGATGCAGGATAAATACGCATAGGAGTAGTATAAGGATCTTCGCCAGTAATACGTTCATACATTTCAAACAAGTTACCATACCTCTCTTCAATAGCATGCTTTCCTAATCTCTTAATAGCATCAGCAAAATCGAGATACACACCAAATCCAGTAGGTCCTACACCGCGCCCTTCATCGCAAACTTGTTTAGCCGCACGCGAAGATATATCCCTTGGGGATAAATTACCAAAACTTGGATATTTTCTTTCCAAATAATAATCACGTTCATTTTCAGGAATTTGGTCTGGTCTTCTCTTATCACCATGAGCTTTAGGCACCCAAATTCTACCATCATTTCTTAGAGATTCACTCATAAGAGTAAGTTTCGATTGGTGATCTCCACTCACAGGAATACAAGTAGGATGTATCTGTGTATAGCAAGGATTAGCAAACCCAGCACCCTTTTTATAAGCTCTATAAGTAGCAGTTACGTTACAAGCTTGAGCATTCGTGCTAAGGAAGAATATATTACCATATCCACCAGTAGCCAATATCACTGCATCGCCGACATGAGATTCAATCTTACCAGTAATCAAATCCCTAACTACTATACCGCGAGCTATACCATCAATTACCACCAAATCCATCATT
Organism: Chlorobiota bacterium; assembly: GCA_039810525.1. Taxonomy (GTDB): domain Bacteria; phylum Bacteroidota; class Ignavibacteria; order Kapaibacteriales; family UBA2268; genus JBDHXE01. The sequence continues at coordinate 14,737 of JBDHXE010000031.1, forward strand.
TCTTTACGATTATGAAGAACTACATGTCCCAAACCAACTTGGCGCATCAATGCAGAATAAGCCCCCAAAAGCAATTGCTGACCAGTCTGCCCTCTTGCATAAAAAGTTCTAGATACTTGAGCTCCACCAAAAGAACGATTATCGAGAGTTCCACCATATTCACGTGCGAAAGGTACACCTTGAGCCGCACATTGATCTATAATATTAGCACTTACTTGTGCTAATCTATATACATTAGCTTCACGTGAACGGAAATCTCCACCTTTTACAGTATCATAGAATAGCCTCCAGATACTATCCCCATCATTTTGATAATTTTTGGCGGCATTAATACCACCTTGTGCGGCAATACTATGAGCCCTGCGTGCACTATCATGATAGGTAAACGCATCAACTTTGTAGCCTAATTCAGCAAGGGTAGCAGCAGCAGAAGCTCCTGCAAGTCCAGTACCGACAATTAAAATCTTATATTTTCTTTTATTAGCAGGGTTCACTAACTTCATATCGAATTTGTGATTATCCCACTTATCCTTTATATTACCCGAAGGTATTTTGGCGTCTAAATTCATTATCCTATCACTCCTTTCCCTAATCCAAAAACTAACACAGAAAGTGGAATAGAGGCAAATCCTACAAAAATAGCCCATGCTATAACTTTACTACATAATTTCATACGTGGCATCAATCTTGGTCCATTAAATCCAAGAGTCTGAAACATACTTTGGATAGCATGGTTCAAATGCATCGCTAAGAAAAATACGGCCAATACATACACTAAGGCAACAATTGGATTACTAAATCCTTCTATTACCATCTTATAAGCATCGTGCCTTTCAAATATCCCTCCACCTTGCTCAATTACTTTAATGCCTTGGTCGGTATCTATCACAGAAGCTGTTTCTAATCTCGGACCATACGATTCTCTCAACTGACCATAGTCGGGATTTGTTACATAAGCAGTGAAATGCAACAAATGATATATTACAAAGAAAAATATAGCTAAACCTGAATAAGGCATACTCCTTGAAAAGATTGTTGAAGCAACATAACCTTTCACTGCATACATTTTAGGTTTTGCAGCATTATTGAGCATCTTTAATTTGATAGAAGTTACTATATGCAACAAAAGGCATACCAATAATCCTATTCGAGCTATCAATAATAACTCCCCAGTAGAGTGAAGAAAATGAGCGTACGAATTGAACGCATCTCTACCAAAGAATACTAATAGATTACCCGCAAGATGACCAATAATAAATAGGACTAATACTAATCCTGTAATGGCAACTACAATCTTGTTAAAAATCGTAGATTTAAATGGGTTAAACTTACTCATATCTTAATATAAATTGTTAATAAACATATATATTTTTAAATAGTCAAACTATTATTAAGACAAACTTACTAAATCTTAGGATTATATCAAATAACTAATTAAATATTTTTTAAATAAATTTTTGTTTAATTTGGAAAAAAGTCTTAATTTTATTTTTTTGGATTGACTAAAAAATAAAATTATTGGAGTACTATGTCTCAAAGAGAAAGTTGGAATAGCCGTTTTGGATTAATATTAGCAATGGCAGGCAACGCAATTGGATTAGGCAATTTCTTAAGATTCCCTGTTCAAGCCTCCGAAAACGGTGGCGGCGCATTTATGATACCTTACTTTATTGCATTTATTTTGTTAGCTATACCACTAATGTGGGTAGAATGGACTATTGGTAGGCATGGCGGCAAATTCCACCATGGCTCTCTACCCGGTATGTTTGATGCTATGTGGAATCATCCAATAGCCAAATACTTGGGAGCTATTGGGCTTTTTATTTCTACTATTATATTTGTTTATTATACATATATCGAATCGTGGACATTAGGTTTTGCTTACTTTTCTCTCACCAAAGAATTCTTCGGCACTAATTCGATAGAGGGTATGCAGTCTTTCCTAAGCTCCTATCAAGGCTCATCTCAAGGCTATTTTACCAACTTAGAGCCCGCATACTTTTTCTTAATAATCACGATTGTTTTAAATTTTTGGTTACTATATCGAGGCATTAGCGAAGGTATTGAAAAATTAGCCAAAGTTGCTTTGCCTGCAATTTTCGTTTTTGGTTTAGCTTTGATGATATATATTTTCTATATAGGTACACCCGACCCGTCAAAACCAGACCAAAACGTTTGGAATGGTTTAGCATTCATTTGGAATCCTAATCTTAATGAAATATGGGATTCAAAGGTATGGCTTGCCGCCGCTGGCCAAGTGTTTTTCACCTTAAGCGTTGGAATGGGTACCCTGCAAGCATACGCAAGCTATTTGAAGGCAAATGATGACGTAGCTCTATCTGGAATTGCCACTGCCTCTTTAAACGAATTTGCAGAAGTTGTAATAGGTGGTTCTATTGCTATACCAATTGCAGTAGCCTTTTTTGGTATTAGTTCTACAGTAGCAATTGCTCAAGGTGGCTCCTTCAATTTAGGATTTGTATCTCTATCTGTTATTTTTCAGCGAATCCCCTATGGCAATTTTATCGGCTTTATATGGTTCTTATTACTATTCTTTGCTGGTATCACATCATCGGTAGCTATGGCTCAGCCATTAATTTCATTCCTTAAAGAGCAATTCAAAATATCGCACCAAAAGTCAGTTTCTATAATAGGTGTAGGATTATTTATCTGTATCCAATTTGTAGTATTCTTCTTAAAGCATGGATTTTTAGATGAAATGGACTATTGGGCAGGCACTTTTTCACTTGTAGTAATTGCATTAATCGAGATTATTATTTTTGCTTGGGTATTTGGAATGGATAACGGTTGGAAAGAATTAAATAGAGGAGCTGAGATTCATATTCCTATTATTTTCAAATATATTATCAAATATATTACCCCAGCATACCTTTTATTTATTATGATATTCTGGACTTTAGATGATGCTATACCTACTCTGCTGATGGAAGGCAAAAATCCAGTTGATATACCTTACCTTTGGGGCGCACGCGTTATGATGTTTACTATATTTATGATTATGGTGTTTATTATTTACAAAGGTTGGCAAATAAATAAATTTGAATATGAACATTTCTTAAAAAAGGAGAAATAATGGTAAATCAAATGACTACCTTAGGATTAATTTTTATGATCAGTGCTTGGACTTTTGTTACAGTATTAACTGTCTTTTCCGTCTATAGAGTTTTTAGAGGGAATAAAATTGATAAAAAATAATCACACTGGCTCCAAGACTCTTAGAAAGACTGCTCCTAAGCCAATTGTAAAGAAAAAAATAGAAAAGACTGCTAAACCCAAGAACTTTAATGAGCCTATAAGATTAAATAAATTTATGGCTGATAGCGGAGTTGCTTCGAGACGCACTTGCGATGAGCTTATTGCCTCAGGTGTGGTAAAAGTCAATGGCAAATTAGTTACAGAGCTTGGTACCAAAGTTACAAAATCTGATTTTATAACCGTTAACGGCGATCCTATCAAAGAAAAGAAAAATTTAATATATATATTATTAAATAAACCAAAAAATGTGATCACTACTACTAACGATGAAAAAGGCAGAAAAACAGTCTTAGACATTGTTAGAAAACATGTCCGTATTTTCCCAGTGGGTAGATTAGATAGAAATACCACAGGAGCACTTATACTTACTAATGATGGCGAATTAGCTCATAGACTTACCCATCCAAGCTATCAAATCGAAAGAATTTACAATGTTAAGCTAGATAAACCTTTGTTTTTTG
>JBDHXE010000032.1:0-18233 GCA_039810525.1 Chlorobiota bacterium
AAGCCATATCTCTAAGTTCAGGCTCAATATTCTTATCCTTTACTAATTCCTTATTAGATTCTAAATCTTCAAAATATTTTTTATATTTAAAAGCAATATCAGCGATCTTTTTTAAATTCTTATATTCTCGATTTATATCTCTATATTTTTTGACATCATTAATTATATCTGGATTATTCAGACTTTCTTCCACTTTGGCAAATCTTTCAAGAATAGAAATTACTTTTTCGTACATAATTCAAATTATTAATTGGCAATAAACTACAAAAGTAATAATTTTAAATTAGCTAATTATCATTTATCTTTTCGCTGATATTAATAAACTTCAATTCAGCAGAATTAATGTAATTTCTACATTCCTTAATCAATGCAGTACCTTGCTCGTATAAATTTAGCATCGAATCCATTGATAATTCATCATTTTCTAATGAATTCACTATTTCTTCAATTCTTTTTATTTTGTCTTCAAAATTCAGTTCCATTTTATCCTCCGATTTTTACTTTAATTTGTTCATTTTTTCTAATAATTTCTATTTCATCATAGTCATTGAGACTAATATTACTTTCAATATATTTACCTTGATATTTCAAAAGAGAATATCCCTTATTGAGAGGAAGCATAGGATCATTTGAATTTAATCTTAAACCAAAATTTTCAACTTGTGCCTTAGAGTGCTTTATTCTATTGCTAACCACTAAATTAATAAAATTTGATTTGTAATCAATCAACTGATTAAATATATTAATTTTATCTTTCAAAGGTTTAGATAGCTCTTTATCAATTTTTGAACTAAGAAAGTCCTTATACCAATTAATTCTGTCTTTAGTTATATTATTCATCATATTCGTTGAATTATCGAGAAAATTTACAATATCATCTATTGTGATACTACTCACTAATTCAGCAGCAGCAGTTGGGGTAGAAGCCCTTATGTCGGCTACAAAATCAGCAATTGTAAAATCACTCTCGTGTCCTACTGCACTTATTATAGGAGTTTTAGATTCGTATATTGCGTCTGCTACTATCTCAGTATTGTAAGACCACAAATCCTCAATAGAACCACCACCTCTACCAATAATAATAATATCGCAATTCATTGTGTTAAGTTCATTAATTGCTTTTACTATATCTTCTGAAGAGCCATCACCTTGTACCAAAGTTGGTCGAAAATAAATATTTATTAATTTGTTCCTGCGGCTTATAGTTTGATGCATATCGTGGATAGCTGCACCTGTTGGTGATGTAGATATACCTACCTTTAATGGTAAATTAGGTATAGGTCTTTTGTGAGAAATTTCGAAATATCCCTTTTCTTGTAGTTTTAATTTTAAGGCTTCAAATGCTAAATATAGATCACCTTCACCAGCAGGCATCATTTTTTTACATATTATTTGATATTTACCTTGCGGAGGGTATATTTCAATATTGCCTCTTACTACAACTTTCATTCCATTTTTTGGAATAAAAGATAATTTTGTGCTTGCCCACATTACTGCACTTATTTGAGCATCACTATCTTTTAATACAAAATATTTATGACCTGATTGGTGATGAACAAAATTAGAAATTTCGCCTATTAATTCTACTTCACCAACTTCATTTTCTAGTACTTTCTTTATTTTTTTTGTTATTTCAGATATTGTAAGCATTTTTATAAATAGAGTTTTTCAATTTAAATAATTTATTGTATAATATGACAAATCAAGCCAAAGCTTATTTTTATGGAATACTAACTGTCTTAATGTGGTCTACAGTGGCAACTGCATTTAAAATTAGTTTAGAATACTTCGACGTAATAAATATGCTATTTTGGTCTTCTCTTACATCGGTGGTGATATTTATATTCTTTCTTATTTATCAAAAAAAAATATTATTATTAAGGCGTATTAAATTAAAAGATTATTTAAATTTTGCATTATTAGGCTTTTTAAATCCATTTCTTTATTATCTTATACTATTCCAAGCGTATCACAAATTGCCAGCTCAAATAGCTCAACCTTTGAATTACTCATGGGTTATAGTGGCATCAATCTTAGCATTAATTATTTTGAAACAACAAATTAAACTACTAAATTTTATAGGTTTATCAATTAGCTTTATAGGCATTACAATTATTAGCTTCTCAAAAGGTAGTTTTGACAATAATTTTGCAATAGATGGTATCATACTTGCTTTATCGAGCTCTTTAATATGGGGTTTCTATTGGGTACTTAATATCAAAAAACAATTTGATGACATTATTAAGCTTTTCTTTAATTTTACTTTTGGAACAATATATTCTTTAATTTTCATAATAATATCCGGCAGTAAATTGAACTTAAACCCGTTAGGCTTATTTTCATCAATATATATTGGCACATTCGAAATGGGGCTAACTTTTTTCACTTGGCTTTTAGCTCTTAAATACTCAGATAATACTGCAAAGATTGGGAATATAATATATCTTTCCCCTTTAATCTCAATGATATTTATTACATTTGTCCTTAAAGAGGAGATATTGATTTCTTCGATTATAGGATTAGTGTTTATAATTTTAGGTATGCTAATCCAGCAAATAAGAATTAAGGCTTGAGTTGTTTAAATTCCTTGTCAAGAGTTGCCTCTAATGATTTTTTAGCAAAACTTCCAAACAATGACAATTCAATATCAATCTCCACCAAATAATCACTCAATTTAATTGTACCTTTACCTAATTTAGAACTTGCAAATAAAGTATTGCCTTCCCATCTTGCTTGCTCCATAAAGCTTCTAATTACAGAATTAGTTAGTATATTGGTGTCAATATAATGCTTCATTTCTACAGCAGTTGCTTTAGTTTCAAACTTTTTATTTATTGTTGACATAAATTTTCTTATAAATATTTGTTAAGATATTAATAAATGATGTAAATTTGTTGTGTTTTATTGTAATATTTTCAAAAAAATGTTTTTAGATGTCAAAAGATTAGAAATAAATCGTATAGATGAAGAGATTATTAATTTAATTATTAGCAGAAATTTAATCTCTGATGAAATTATAAAATTTAAAATAGATAATGACTTTGGTGTATATGACAAAAACCGTGAATTATCTATTATAAATAACCTAAAAAGTAAGTTTAAAGATAGTATTGATCCATTACTAATAGAAGAATTATATTCTAAAATCTTATTTTATTCTAAAAAAGAGCATATTGATATCATAAAAAATTCTAAATTAGGTCAAATAGTAAAAGATAAACCATTTTTAATAGCAGGTCCATGTTCTGTTGAATCCGAAGAGCAGATCCACAAAATTGCAAGTGATCTTGCTAAATTTGGTATCAAATATCTTCGTGGAGGTGCATTCAAACCCCGTACTTCTCCTAATACTTTCCAAGGTTTAGGAAATATTGGAATAAAATATCTAAGCGATGCCGCACATTCTAATGATATGAAAGTAGTTACAGAAGTTATGTCAGCTAATCAATTAAAGGAAAATTATAAGTATATTGATATTATTCAAATTGGTAGCAAAAATATGTTCTCATATCAATTGATCAAAGATATTGCAGAAATAAACAAAACTAATAACAAACCAATTATCCTAAAAAGAAATTTTAATGCTACTCTAAAAGAATTAATTTATGCATCTGAATATTTGAGAAATGAAAATCAATCTAATATCATATTATGCTTGCGTGGTATAAGAACTTTTGAGCAAATAGAATCACGGTTGAGATTTACACCTGATCTAGCATCAATAGTCGAATTAAGAAAATTAACTGACTTACCTATAATCTTTGATCCTTCGCATTCATCGGGAGATGCTGAGTTCGTATTAGAATTGTCAAAAGGAGCATTGGCAATGGGGGTAGACGGTCTAATAATAGAGACTCACTACAATCCTTCCGAATCAATAGTAGATGCCAAACAAACAATTAGCTATACTGTATTAAAAAAGATATTTTTATTTATAGAACAAATTAGGCTTGGTATTGAATAAAATTATTATTGAATATCCATCTACCGTAAAATTCTTTAATATTAATGAATACATCAATAATATTAATGACAATTGTGTATTTGTAATAGATTCAAAAATAAATAAGTTATATGATTTTAAAATTGCTGATAACAAACGAATAGTAATTTCGGCAAATGAGAAATCAAAAACATTTAAAGCCGTTTATAAAATAATTGATCACTTATTAACTTATAATTATGACAAAAATATAACTCTAATAGGGGTAGGTGGTGGGATAATCTGTGATATTACATCATTTGTATCTTCAATATATAAAAGAGGGACAGAACATATACTTATACCTACCACGCTTTTAGCTATGGTTGATGCTTCTTATGGAGGCAAGACAGGTATTAATTATAAAAATATTAAGAATCTAATTGGTACTTTCAAAATCCCAAAAGAAGTACTTATTGATATTAACTTTTTAAACACTTTAAGTAAATTGGAAATATTAAATGGTTTAGGCGAAGTAATAAAAATATCCCTAACTTCTAACTATCAACTTTTTGAATTTTTAATTAATAACAAGAATTATTACTTAGAACAAATTCAATTTATAATAAAAGAATCAATATTGACTAAATATAATATTATTAAATATGATTTATATGATAATAATATACGCAAAATATTAAATTTTGGGCATACTATTGGGCATATAATTGAAATTAATAATAAAATTAAGCATGGCATAGCTATATCTATTGGAGGGATAGAAGAATTAAAATTATTGAACAAACTAAGCAATCAACCTATTGAAATTATAGATAATTATACCGCTATATTAGATTCTTATAATATGCCAATCAATGATATCGTTGTAAGCAAATCAATAATTAAACAACTACTAAATGATAAAAAAGTAATGTCAAATACAATTGATTTAATTAAAATTACTTCAATTGGCAAATCAGCAATTCAAAAGGTTAATTTAAAAGATATATTGGTGCACTATGATATATATTAGTTACAATATACCAGATTTTACAAAATTAATACAATTAGCTAAATGTTATCCAAATATAGAGATTAGGCAAGACCTGTGCAAATTTAAATTATCTGAACTAATGCTACTATCTAATGTTATCACAAATGCTATACTGACTACAAAAGGTAGCTACAATTCAATTATTGAAATTATAAAGTATGGTTTAAATAGTGGATTTAAATTAATAGACTATGATTTTAATTGGGGATATGAGCAATATAGCAAATTAATTACAGAAGACTCTATGAATTCAAAATTTATTATTTCAAATCATATTGACAACAACGATATTACTTATGACTATATTAAATCTTATATAAATGAAGTAACAACTTGGAAATCAAGATTTATTAAGATTGTTATTGAAAATGTAGATGATATAGATACATATAATAGATTAAAGCAAATAATTTCTCTAAACAATGAAAGAGATTCAATATTCTTTACAGGGAAATACGGTAAAATCAGTAGGGTAGAAGCATTCACCAATGGATGTCAATTGAATTATGCAGCTATTGGTAATAAGATTAGAGTAAATGATAGCCAACTTGAATTATCTGAATATTTAAGTATTTGTATCAATTAAAATGCAAAAATATGCTGTCATAGGGTATCCAATATCACATAGTAAATCTCCAGAGATTTACAATCATTTATTTGCAAATAATAGTATAGATGCTTATTATAATCGAATATCAGTTAATAATATAAAAGAATTTGATATTATAAATAAAGACTTAATACTAAATGGATACAATATCACAGCCCCTTTAAAAGGTTCCATTAGTCCAAATAATATTATAAATACAGTTTCTACTACTAATAATGAAGTTAATATTTATAACACTGATAGTGAATACTTCTTGCAGCTTATTGAAAAAAATATATTCATCAACAAAAATATTCTAATTATTGGGGGAGGTGAGACCGCTATTAATATTGCTAATATCCTATATTCAAAATCATTTAGCTTTGACATAATATTGCGAAATCCACAATCCAAAGATAAAATAAATTACTTCAACAAAACATTGTTAAATATATTAAATATCAATTCTTTAATACATAATTACGATATAATAATTAATACAATTAAATACACTGATGAATATTTATCCAAAAATCATATCTTACAAAATAAGCTTATTATAGATTTAATTTATCAAAAAGATATATTCTCTAAATTATTACAAAATTGCCAATATATTTCGGGATATGATTGGCTAAAAGGACAAGCAATTAAATCATATTCATATTATTATCCACATAATAAACTGAATAATTTAGATAATCATTTTATTCTAAATAAAAAAAATAAACTCATATCTATAATAGGCTTTATGGGCGCTGGCAAAACAACAATTGGAAAACTAATTGCAGAAAAATTAAAATACGAAATAATAGATACAGATTTAATTTTTGAGTCTCAATTTGGCACTATTAATAATTATCTTAACAAAAATCCTGAAAGTCAATTTAGAATAATTGAATCCGAAATATTAACACAGATTAAGAGTGATAAATATAAAATAATAGCTACTGGTGGAGGTATTCTAAAATTAATTAATAGCCGAAAGTATTTAAAAGAGAATACTTATAGAATATGGTTAATGTCAGATATCCGAGATTCGTATAAGAGGATAATGAATACTAAAAGGCCTCTATTAAAAGATTATGATACATTCCTCCAATTATATGAAGAAAGGAAAAATTTATATTTTACAAATTCAGATTTAATAATATTTAATTCTGATCTTGATACTACAATTAATAAACTAACTGATGAAATTGAAAATTATAGAAAATAATAGAATTATTAAGATTAGTTCCAACAAAAGTCATTTTCAAAGAGTTTTGATTGCTTCTATTTTATCTAAAAAGAAAATTATTATCAATAATTATACTTACTCAGAAGATAATATGATACTAATTAAATGCTTTATCGAACTCGGCTATTCTATTGATATATATGATGATTATATGATTGTCAATAACCAAAATAGAAAAATTAAAAAAAGTTATACTCTTAATATAGAAGATTCAGGATTTGCAATAAGAGTATTACCTATTATACTTAGCAGTGAAAATGCGAAAATTAAAATTTTATATAATAAACGAATATATTTCAGAAATATAAAAGAATTGGAGATAATATTCAATCAATTCAATCTAAGCATTCTCATTACACAAGATTATTTAGAATTCTATGGCGGCAATCAATTTAAAAACAATTTAATATATTGCAATTGTAGTATTAGCTCTCAATATGCTACTGGTTTACTATTTTATATGGCATTTATTCAGAATATTGAACTAAAAGTAAATAACCCAACAAGTAAAAATTATTTAGATTTAACATTAGATGTAATACAACAATTCGGTATATCAATTTCTAATGATAATTATACGAACTTTTATATAAATAGGGTTGAAAATATTAATAATCAAGAAATATCAATAGAAGGCGATTGGTCAGGAGCCTCTAATTTAATAGTACTAGCTTTAATTATGGGAAAAGGTATTTTCGCTAATTTATCTTTATCTTCCAAACAAAGCGATAAAATAATTATTGAATTACTATTGAATATAGGGGCTAAAATTACTTATATTGATAATTTATTGATTGTAGAAAAATCTAAATTAAAATCTTTTGATTTTGATGCAGATAATTGCCCAGATCTAATACCAGTGCTAATCCCTTTAGCTATCTTAACTAATCGCAGATGCATAATTAGAAATGTGAATAGATTGCAATACAAGGAGAGTAATAGATTAAAAGAATTACTAATTTCATATCAAAATATGAAAGCAAATATTACTTATAACAATAATACAATTATAATAGAAAAATCTAAAATTGAACTTGCAAATTTGAACTCTCAAGGTGACCATAGATTAGCTATGAGTTATGCAATTGCTATGAAATCAATTAATTCTAAAATACAATTAATTGAAGATAAAAGTGTTAATAAATCATATCCTGATTTCTACGAACAGATTAAAAAAATTGAAATTTATGAATAGTTTTGGCAGAATATTTAGAATATCTATTTTTGGTGAATCTCATGGTTCAGCAATTGGTATCTTAGTAGATGGATGTCCCCCTGGGATAGAGATACATATAGAAGATTTTAGTGCAGACATAGAGAGGAGGAAACCTTCTAAAATTGGAACAACTTCAAGAATAGAAGATGATATTCCCATAATCAAATCTGGGATATATAATAATTTTACAACTGGTGCCCCTATTTTAATAGAATTTGAGAACAAAAATATAAAATCGCAAGATTATGAAAATCTCAAAAGCCATTTTAGGCCAGGGCACTCTGATTTTACTTCATATAGTAAATACAGAGGATATAATGATCCGAGAGGAAGTGGGCATTTCTCAGGGAGATTAACCCTTGCTCTTATAGCTGCGGGTGTAATAGCTAAAAAAGTAATAAGCCCTATTAATATTAATGCTAATGTTCACTCAGTAGGCGGCCAGACAAATTACCAACAGTTAGTCGAAGAAATTTCTAAAAATGGTGATAGCATTGGAGGCATTGTTCAATGCATTATTTCAAATATACCTGTAGGTATTGGAGAGCCATTTTTTGATTCAATAGAATCAATAATTTCTCACCTTATATTTTCAATCCCTGCTGTCAAAGCCATTGAATTTGGAGCAGGTTTCCATTCAGCCAAAATGACTGGTAGCCAATTTAATGATTTAATTATAAGTAAGTTAGGTCAGACTAAAAGTAATAATTCTGGTGGTATCAATGGTGGTATTTCTAATGGAAATCAAATAGATTTTAGAATTGCTGTCAAACCAGCTTCAAGTATTTCAATAACTCAAAGTACTTATAACACAGAGAGCAATAAAATAGAAGAATTAAAAATAGTTGGCAGGCACGATAGCGCAATTATTTTGAGAGTTCCGCCTATTGTAGAAGCAGTATCAGCTATTGCAATTGCTGATCTAATGTTGATAAACAACCTTAATAAATAAAATAAATTAATTAAAAATAAGTCATTTTAACATTGTATATATAATTATTTAAATAAAAATAATGGAAAAAATTCACCTAACGGTATTAGGACTTTCGTCTGCACCTACTAGCAATAATGCTTATGCTCTAATATTAAAAGAAGTTGATGGTTTGAGAAGATTACCTATTATGATTGGTGCATTCGAAGCACAATCAATTGCTCTTGAAATGGAAGGTGTGATTCCTCCACGACCAATGACACACGACCTAATTAAAAATATTTTAGAAAGTTTAAATGTCAATCTTACTGAGATTTTAATTTATGATTTAGTTGAAGGCACATTTTATGCTAAACTAATTTTTGAAGATATTGCAGTAGAAATTGATGCAAGACCAAGCGATGCAATTGCTATTGCAGTTAGATTAAATGTACCAATTTATATATATAGTGATATTATGGAAGATACCGCCCTTAATACACAAAATGAAGAAAATATGAATCAGAACAACGAAGACGAAGATGATAATCTAAAAATGCTAAAAAAGCAAAGCGAAGTCAATAAAAGACCTAAGACTAAATTAGAACAATTAAATGCTGATTTAGATAAAGCAATAAAAGATGAAAACTACGAAAAAGCCGCTTCTATTAGAGATGAAATTAATAAATACTTAGGGCAGTCTTAGTTAAAGCTATTTGTGATTTAGTAATAATGAACTATCGCCATAGCTTAGAAATCTAAAATTATTACTTAGAGCATAATCGTAAGTTCTTTTCCATAAATCATAACCTAGAAAAGAGGAGACTAATAACAAAAGTGTGCTTTTGGGAAGATGGAAATTCGTAAACATTCCATTGATTACTTTAAAATTATATCCAGGTGCTATCATTAGACTTGTTTGCCCATGAATTTCATAAATATCATTATCTGTCATTAGTTCTAATAATTTTTGTAAAACAAAAAGAGCATCATATCTTTCCGAAAGTACATAAGGCTCTTCTTGAGAAAGATCCAAATAAAAGCTTCTTGTAGGATTATTAATAAATTTAACAGCCCACCAAAAAAGAGATTCGATAGTTCTTACCGAAGTTGTACCAATAGCAATTATATTTTTCTTTCCTATCAAATGTATAACAATTTGCTCAATTGTGTCTTTTTTTATTAAAATTTCTTCACTATGCATTTTATGTTCTTTTGCATTATCACTACTTATTGGTAAAAACGTACCCATACCAACATGTAGAACTACATCATTAATTGCAATACCATTATCTTTTAATTTATCAAACAAATTATTAGTAAAATGTAAGCCAGCAGTAGGAGCTGCAACCGAACCGTCAAATTTAGCATATACAGTTTGATATCTTAATCTATCATCGTCAGTACTTTCTCTTTTGATATATGGTGGAAGAGGCATTTTACCAAAACTATTAATTACATCAGAAAAAGTTAATTTATCATCATTCCATCTAAATGATATTTGAGCTATATTATCTACTTTATTTAATATTTCAGCACTTAAACAGATATTATTATATTCAATTGATAATTCATTAATATTTCTAATCCTACCTCCTACAATACATTCCCATACAACTGCAGTTTTAGAATTTAAACTTAATTGATAATCTTGGTATGGTAATAGTGGCTTTAAAAGTAATACTTCAATAATACCACCAGTATTTTTCTTCATTAAAATTCTAGCAGGTATCACTTTTGTCGAATTTCTAATAATGAGAGAGTCATTCGGAATCAAATTAATTACATCACTAAATAAATATTCTTTAATAGAATTACTATTCTTTTCCACATATAATAAACGGCTACCCTCTCTTAAATTAATAGGGTAGCCCGCTATCTTATTAATATCTAAATGATAATCATAATCACTTAGATTAATATCATTCAATTTCATTTTAATCAACTATTTCGCATTGATTGGCATTAATATCTTCTTCAAACTTTTTATATTTTCCTTCTAACACTTTTCCATCAATATATTTTACTTTAATTAAATCATTTCTTCCAAATTTTTTGTCAGTTCTTTTGAAAGTTTGAGAAACAGTTGTAGCTTGGCCTTCTGGTTGTTGCATTTCTGGTGTATTTCCTTTACCACCTTGTAAAAATGCTGGAGCTTCTTCGCTGTGTTCATATTTCATAGCACTTTGAGAAGTTTTCGATTTAACTTTTGGTACACCATCAGCACCAGTTAATTGAGATGCAGATTGTGATTTTACTCTTACTTGTCTTTCAATTACTTGAGGAAAATACTTAAAAGCAAAAGTAACAGATTCTTTATTGATATCTTTTATTAACTCTACAAACAAGCTATATGCCTCACTTTTGTACTCTAAAAGAGGGTCCTTCTGTCCGTAAGAACGTAAGTGAATACCTTCTTTCAACTCGTCCATTTGCCTTAAATGTTCACGCCATTTATCATCTATTGTTTGCAATACAGCTACTCTTTCTAATCTTGCCATAAAGTCTTTGCCCAACATTTGCTCTTTTCTATCATAAAATTCTTCTGCAGATTTAATTATTTCATGAACTATTTCATCGTTGCTTAGTTTATCAATTGATTGTGAATCTAAATTAAGTTCTGACAACAAATTAGCTCTTACTATTGTTTTTAATTCTTCTGCATCTTTATCTTTCTTGACTTCTTTTACCCATTCATCTGCTATATCTTCAATATAATCAAACAATTCACCTCTTAATCGCTCCCCTTTTAGAGCCGACTGACGTCTTTTGTAAATTACTTCTCTCTGTTGGTTCATTACATCATCATAATCAATCAGTCTCTTACGAATACCAAAATTATTTTCCTCTACTTTCTTTTGAGCTCTTTCTACAGACTTTGAAATCATAGAATGCTGTATTGGTTCTCCTTCTGGAATACTTAGTTTACCCATTACACCAGCTATCCGTTCACCACCAAATAGTCTCATTAAATTATCTTCAAGAGAAATATAAAATATTGAACTTCCGGGATCACCTTGACGACCAGCACGGCCACGTAACTGTCTATCAATCCTTCTTGCATCATGTCTTTCGGAACCAATAATTGCTAAACCACCTAATTGCTTAACTTTGGGATCTAATTTAATATCGGTACCACGCCCAGCCATATTAGTTGCTATAGTTACAGCACCACTTCTACCAGCTTGTGCAATTATTTCAGCTTCTTTCTGATGCTGCTTAGCATTCAATACATTATGAGGAATACCTGCACGCTTAAACATTTTGGATAAAACTTCAGAAACTTCAACACTTGCAGTACCTACCAAGACAGCTCTACCTAACTTATTAAGTTCTCTTACTTGCTCTACAATTGCATTAAATTTCTCTCTTTTGGTTTTAAATATCAAATCTTCTTGATCATCTCTTACAATTGGCCTATTAGTTGGTATTACTACTACTTCTAATTCATATATTTTTTCAAATTCTGCAGCCTCTGTTTCAGCAGTACCAGTCATACCTGCTAATTTTCTATACAACCTAAAATAATTCTGTAAGGTTATAGTAGCAAATGTTTGAGTATCTTTTTCTACTTTTACTCCTTCCTTAGCTTCGATAGCTTGGTGCAAGCCATCCGAATATCTTCTACCATCAAGTATTCTACCTGTAAATTCATCAACTATCATTATTTTATCATCTTGAACTACATACTCAATATCTTTTTCATATAATGAATATGCTCGTAATAGTTGATTAATAGTATGAATTACATCACTTCTTTCTGCGTATAATAGATTAATTTGATCCTTCTTGAATTGCTTTTCTTCTTGAGATAGTTCTGAATTACCCTCAATTGCACTAAATTCACTTGCTATATCAGGTATTACAAACATATTAGCATCTTCGTCTTTAGTTCCCAAAATTTCTCTACCTTTTTCGGTAATATCTATTTGATGAGATTTTTCATCAATAGTATAATATAATTCATCATCAATTTCATGCATTCTTCTTCCTTGATCTCTTAAGAAGAACATTTCTGTATCACGTTTTATTTTCTGATTCTCTGGCTCTTGCAGTAACTTCATTAATTTCTTTTGTTTAGGAAATCCTTTGGAAGCTCGGAATAAATTAACTCCAGCTTTTTCAATATTTTCTTTTCCACCTTTTTTGAGTAGATCTTCAGCTTCTGCTACAATTTGATTTACTAACCTCGATTGAACTTCAATTAATCGCTTCACTCTTGGATTCATTTGCTCAAATTTTTGATCTTGTTGTGGAACTGGTCCTGAAATAATCAATGGAGTTCTTGCTTCGTCAATTAATACAGAATCTACTTCGTCCACAATTGCGAACCAATGCTCCCTTTGTACCATTTGATCATATTCAATGACCATATTATCTCTCAAATAATCAAAGCCAAATTCATTATTTGTTCCATAAGTTATATCTTGACTATATAAATTACGTCTTTGTTCATTATCCATATTTGATTGAATAGCTCCAACAGTTAAACCTAAATATTCATATACTGGAGACATCCACTCAGAATCTCTTTTTGCTAAATAATCATTGACTGTTACAACGTGTACACCTCTTCCTGCAAGAGCATTTAAATAAATTGGAGCCACAGCTACTAATGTCTTACCTTCACCAGTTGCCATTTCTGCAATTTTACCCTCGTGAATTACTATTCCACCTATCATCTGCACATCATAAGGTATCATATCCCATCTTGCTTGTTGGCCAGCGTAAGTATATGTATATCCTTGCTCAGTCAACCTTTTGCAAGTTTGTTTGACAACTGCAAATGCTTGTGGTAATATTTCATTTAATGTTTCTTGAATAATATCAAAAATGGAATCTCCAATCTTCTTCAATTTAGCAGATATATCAGCTATTTCTGAAGAAGTCATAGTTTCATTTTGTAATTTATTTTCTAGTTCGGACTTCTCATTTTCTAAATCTTGAATCTTTTCATTTATTAAATTTCTAAATTCTATAGTTTTACTTTTGAGTTGCTCATCGCTCAACTTATCATATTCCGAATAAAACCTATTAATCTCTTCTACTATAGGCGAAAGCCTTTTAACATCCTTCGCAGACTTCGAGCCAAACAGCTTAGTTAAAAAATCTCCAATCATTTTTCCTGAATCTCTAAAATTTTTTTAAATTTATTTTGTCCTTTGACGTTTTTTTATAATTCATATTTACAAAAGTGTGAATGTAATTGTAATTTATTTTTAAAAGAGATAATAATGGATTTAAAAATTCTCGATATCGATAATAATTTTCTTGCCATAGAGGAAGAATACAGCAATCTAAATGATTCTGAAATAGTTATTTTATCTGCTCCTTATGAGCATACAGTCAGTTATGGGGGAGGAGCTGAAAAAGGCCCAGAAGCAATAATTAAAGCATCTGCTTATGTGGAATTTTATGACAACGAAACTGACCAAGAATTATGTTTTGACAAAGGAATCGCCACCTTACAGCCAATTAATTTAAGCGAAATTAAAGATAAAGAAGCGATTGATAAAATATCAAATTATGTAACAGAATTAATAAATATGAATAAGTTCGTTGTTACTTTAGGCGGAGAGCATACTATTAGTACTGCACCAATATGGGCTCATTTTCAAAAATATCCAAATATGTGTGTATTACAATTTGATGCTCATTCAGATTTGAGACACTCATACCAAGATTCTATTTATTCACATGCTTCGATTATGGCTCGCGTTGCAGAGTTTTTCCCTAATAATAAAATTCATCAAGTTGGCATAAGAGCTCAATGCAAAGAAGAGGCACTGTTTATCAAAGATAATCAGATTAATACTTATTATGCATCAGATTTAAGAACAAACAAATATGGTACTAATTGGCAAAAAACTATTGTAGATAATTTATCTGATGAAATTTATATAACCTTCGATGTTGATTTTTTTGACCCTTCAATTATGCCAGCTACAGGTACTCCTGAACCAGATGGCTTTCTTTATTCTGAAACATTAGATGTTTTAAGAGAAATTAGAAAACAAGGTAAAAAAATCGTGGGTTTAGATGTTGTAGAATTAGCTCCTGTAGAAGGCTTGCACCACTGCGACTTAACTACTGCGAGACTAATATATAAAATATTAAATTTAAAATATTATTAAAAATATGAATATTGATATAGAAAAAATTGAATATATATTCGACAATCAAGCGAATAATGAATTTTCAGATGAGTTAGCAATTAACTTAATAATCGGCTTGAATAATGGAACTATTCGTGCCGCTGAAAATAAAAATGGTATATGGATAGTAAATACTTGGGTAAAAAAAAGCATTCTGTTGATTTTTAGAAACAGCCATTTAATGGATATGTCAATTAATGAACAATTCAAATTTTATGATAAGCATTTTCTAACATTAAAAAACGTTTCTATTAATGATGCAGTTCGAATAGTGCCGGGTGGTTCATCTATTAGAAATGGTTCATATATTGGCAAAAACGTAGTATGTATGCCACCAATGTATATCAATATAGGCGCTTATATTGATGATAATTCGATGATAGATTCTCATGCTTTGGTGGGTACTTGTGCCCAAATTGGCAAAAATGTTCATATTTCAGCAGCAGCACAAGTAGGAGGGGTATTAGAACCTGCAGGTGCCCGCCCTGTTATAATAGAAGATAACGTAATGGTAGGTGGCAATTGTGGAATTTATGAAGGAGTACTGCTTAGAAACAGAGCCGTTTTAGGTTCGGGAGTAATTCTAACAGCTTCTACCAAAGTTTATGACTTAGTAAACAATACTATTATTACAAGTAACGATGACAAGCCTCTTGAAATACCAGAAAATGCTGTTGTAATTGCTGGTTCGCGAGCTATTAATACTGAATTTGGAACAAAGAATGGCTTGTCCATCTATACTCCAATTATTATTAAATATAGAGATAATAAAACTGATGCTAAGACTGCATTAAATTATGATCTAAGATAAGGATGAGCGGTTCTATGACAAATTCTAATAAGAATAACAATAATGATTTAAATTCTATTAAAAAGACTATCAAAAGTGCCAAAGTAATTACTACAAGCTCTACTGTAATTTCTTCGGTAATATTTTTTTTAGCATATTTGATGACTGCTAATTATTGGTTATTGGTACTATCAATACTGTTAATAATATCTGGAATTTCTTTTTGGTTTATTATAAGTAAATTCGAACAAAAGCATTTCACCGATTATTATGACGAATAAGACACTATACCCACTTAGGAAAGACATTCAGATAGACCAAATAAAAGAAGATGGTGAAGATAAAATTGTATTGAATGATATTTTTTCATATTCGAAGATACAAGTAATATTGAATTTTGAATTATTTTGGGTACTTAATGCTATAGATAAGCCTATGTCATTAGATGATTTAGCCTTAATACTAAATGTCAACATTGATGATATTATTCCATATATTGATGATTATAATTTGCTAGATAAGCATTATTTTATCGAATCACCGCACTTTACTAATTATAAAAATGAGACAGATAAAGATTTTTTAAACAACCCAATAAGAGAATCTATCCTAGCAGATCATAGTTTTCCCAAAGATCAAAATTTATTTCAAGAATATACTAATAATATTTTTAACTTAATCGACAAAGATGTTATAGAAGACAAAGCTTATTCGACTATTATTCCACATTTAGATTTGATTACTGGCATTGAGACTCAGAAAAATTATGCTAAATCTTACCATTCCCTTCGTAATAATGAATTTGATTTAATAGTAATTTTTGGAACTGCTCATTATAGAGCAAGCCACAGATTTATGCTAAGCAATAAAAATTTCGATACACCTAACGGAATTATTAATACCGATATTGAATTAATTAATACTATAAATCAAATTGCTCCTAATTCATTTATAATTGATGAATATGCTCACAAACCAGAGCATTCAATAGAGATACAAGTGGCACTATCTTCCCAATACTTTAAAAATAATAATTTCAAAATACTTCCGATATTAGTGTCTGGATACTTTGATTTTATCGAAAATAAACAGAACCCTGACAACGATAAGATTATTAACTTATTTATAGATTCTTTACATTCTTCTATAGATAAATTAGGTAGAAAACCAATATTTATAGCTAGTGTAGATTTCAGCCATATTGGAATTAAATTTGGCGATGAATTTGATGCTAGAGAAAAAGCAATAGAAGTTAATAAATATGATAACTCTCTGATTAGATCAATATTGAATAATGATTATGATGAATTTTATCATATAATAAGTGAAGTAGATGATAAATGGAAAATATGTGGTACTTCATCAATTTATACTCTATTAAAATACCAAAGCAATAAAAGAGCTCAACTATTAGATTATCACCTCTGGTATGAAAATCTAACCAAATCAGCAGTATCATGCGCTTCTATCTCATTTTATAACAAATAGAAAAAATAAGTTGTAAAAAATCTGCCTTATAATTCAGCCTCACATCAATTGATTTGCAGGTGTTCCCATAAAATAATATCCTACAACTCAGGCTGTAGGACTTCTAATTATATATATCCTATAAAGATTTCTAGAAAAAGTATCAAAATATAAAAAATAATTTGGAATTAATTGTGGAATTAATTAACTTTGCTATTAATATATATGTAGTATTTGGAAGATATAAAAAATTAAACAATTAATTATAAAACAAGCAATATTTGATAACCCTATGGGTTTTAAACCAGTATTAATTGGAGAAGAACAAGAAAAATGCGATATAACTTGGAGAGTAGTTCAAGGCTCTTGTTGGGTATCTTACAAGGATTATTTCTTTTATCCAGGTGGAGTTGCAATGATATATAAACCTTGCGATAGTGTAGATTGCTGTTCTATAGGCTTAAAAGTATGTAGATTTATATTAAATGGCAAAACTTATATATCAATTGATACAATAAGTGGCGCTAACTCAAATAATTGTATTGGTATTACGCAAGCAGTATATGATCCATTTTCACTACCAATTGTTAACCCAGATGGTTCTATTAGTTATAATTATTACAAAGAGCTTCCTTGCCAATCAAGGTGTAATTGGCTGTATTCACTGACTGACTCAATATATTTCAGCAAACAAGTGTCCCAACTTGATTTATTTGAAGGTAGTTATTCAAATGATAGTATAAATTATGATATAAGTCTAACCTCAAATGAAACGAACATACATCTAACTATATTATCAAGATTAATTAGTAAGAACGTTAAAATATCAATATCAAATTTACGAGGTGAAAATATATTAAATAAAGATGCAACATTAAACAAAGGAATAA
>JBDHXE010000033.1:0-17278 GCA_039810525.1 Chlorobiota bacterium
TAATAGTAATTTTGACATCTTCTTTTTTAATGCCAGGTAATTCAAAAGTTAAATAAACTTTTTTAGAATCCTCATTAATATCAACTCTTGGAGTAAATCCATTCCCGAAATCCATATTTACGCCCTTTTCAAACTCATTACTAATACTTTGCATTTTTCTTGCAAATTGCTCTACTACACGTAGAGGATCGAAACTAATGTAAGCCATTACCAATTACTCCTTAACCTATTTAATACCAATTTCAATTTCTTTTGGTTTAGCTGGCTCTATCTTATCAAGTGAAATTTTCAATAAACCATCTTCAAACTTAGCATGAACACTATCCTTGCTTACGTTCTCTGGCAAAACAAAACTTCTACTAAATTCACCATAAGAACGCTCTACTCTGTGATACACCAATCCTTCTTTATTTTCATCCTTTTCAGATTCTTTCTTCTTAGTACCTTTAATAGTAATGATATTATCATCATTTACAGTTACTTTGATATCATCTTTGCTCAAACCAGCGATTTCAGCATTAATATATATCTTGTGTTCATCTTCCGAAATATCAACTTTAGGTGCAAAACTACCAAGCTCAATTTCAAAAGAAGGCTCTATTGAATTAAAGAAGTTATTAAATCTTCTTGCTACTGTACCCATTCCAATATATGGGTTAAATCTTACTATAGACATTTTTATTACTCCTATATATAATTAATAAAGTTAATCAATTTTAATTTCTACAACTTTTGGTACATCAGGCTCTTTCTTATTAATTTTCAACCTTAAAATACCATTTTCAAAAACAGAACTTATATTGTGAATATCAATATCATTTGATAATTGTAAACTTCTACTAAATTCGCCAAACTTTCGCTCTTGTCTCAATTTACTCAAATCAGTATTATAAGAATTAGTTTTTTTACCATTAATTGACAATACACCATCTTCGTTTACTTTAATATTAACATCGCTTTTATTTATACCCGGCAATTCAATTTCAATAATATATGAATTATCTTGCTCATACACATCCATTAACGGTTTGAATGCAGTATAATGAATATTCTCCTTTTGCTTTGGGATAAATTCATCTTCAAATTTATTAGCCCAATGATTAATTTGATTTAGAATATCACCTAAATCAAAATTTTGACTATTTCCATATCCTCTCATTTTAGTTACCCTTTAATAATAAATTAATAAATATGCTTAATTATTACGAATATCGTACCAAACAGCAATTAACGACAATATGGCAGCAAATGAGAAAATATGGCAAATCAAAAAATGGATATTATGACAAAATTACATGAAAATCTTCAAAAATATCAAATGACTGCCATAATGACATTGAAATGTCCAATAAATCGATGGTAGAACGGCAAAAGGATATAAGTTGCTCTACACATAATATAGTATAACTAACAATGACGTTATAAACCAGAATCCATACTCTAATTATATGAAATATAATTTATAATGAGAATACCTCAGATGAATAGAAATATAGGAGGGATTTAAAAAAAATAAGGAGCTATAGAATATTCTAAAAGCTCCTTATCAAAAATTTAATTGAATAAAAAATTATTCTTCTTCGCTAATTACCCACACCTTAATCGATGTAATTACCTCAGGATGTAATTTGATTTTAGCATCAAATACACCCAAAGATTTGATAGAATCATCAAACGAAATTAATCTTCTATCAATTTCAAATCCTTTCTTAACTAATTCAGAAGCAATCATAGCAGGAGTAACTGAGCCAAATAACTTACCTTCGTCACCAACTTTCATAGCAACACTAATTTGCAATTCTGAAATCTTATTGGCTAAATTTTCAGCATTTACTTTTTCAGTAGCTAATCTCTTAGCTTTTTGGCGTTTCTCAGCTTCTAACTTTTTGATAGCACTATCAGAAGCAAAGTAAGCTAAATCTCTTGGGATAAGGAAATTGCGAGCGTAACCAGTTTTTACAGTTACCAAATCTCCCATTAAACCTAAATTGTCTAAATCTCTTCTTAAAATGACTTTCATAATATATACCTTAAACTATTATTCTAATTATTTTTATCGCTTACAGCTTCATTTTCTGGATTTGATTTTGTAGGCTCATCTGCTTCTCCAATCAATGTAGGCCCAGATGCTTTGCCATCAGCTAAAGCACGTTCTTTTCTAAAAGCACGTAATTTTTCGCTTAGAACTAACGTAAGATGCCTAATTACAGTATCTTCCAAAATCAGAAAGCGCTCAAACATTGGAATATTAGCTGGTAATGAATCAAAAACAATATGAACATAGTAACCGTTATATTTTTTATTGATTGGATATGCTAATCTCTTGCGTCCCCATTTATCAACTTCAAGAATCTGACCACCATGATTTTCAATATATGAACAAATTCTTGCTATTACTGCTTCGATATCAACATCTTCTAAAGCCGCATTAACGATTATAGTTGATTCATAAATTCTGCGTAAACTCATTTATTTCTCCTAACTAATTAAATACTACCCAAAAAAAAGTGATTGGGTATAATACAGAAAAACAAAAATAATATTTTTCAACAAATTCTCAAAAAAATATTTCAAAATTTTACTAATATTTTAATTATTTTAATTTTACTAATAAATAATTTATGGTAGTTGCACAATTATTATTATTTTTGTAATCTTATTTATCTTATAAATAAACCCTACTTTTGATTTTTAATTTTTTAGGTGCTTAGAATGTCGAATACGAATAATGATACTTTGGAAATCAATCCAAATACCGAAGATACAAATTTACAACCAAATGATCCAAAAGAAAATATTTCTGATACAGAATTCAAAAATGCTGTAGAAAATAATTCAGAAATACCTGCTGACAAAGCCGAAGCAATAGATCACAATAATAATAATGAAGTAGATAGTGCTTTGTTAGATAAATTGTTTGAAGAGCTGAAATCAGCAAAAGACAGCAATTCTACAATTAATGTTAAAATTACATCTATGGCAAAAGGTGGATATAAGGCTTTGTATAATGAATTACCTGTATTTTTACCTTTTTCTCACTTTTCATTAACCAAAAATTTAAGCGATGAAGAACTTAATGATGCCGTTGGGAAAGAATTCTCAGTAAACGTTTATGATTTGCAAGAAGATGAATCAAAAAGAAAAACTGTAATTGTATCTAGAAAGAAAACTTTAGAAGACAATTTCTGGGGTAAATACAAATTAGGTGATATAGTGGAAGGCCCAGTTACATCGGTAGCAGCTTTTGGTATATTTATAGATTTGGGAGGAAATGAAGGGCTTATTCATATATCGAGACTATCTAATAATAGAGTAGCAGATACTAAAAGTTTTGCTCAAAAAGGCGATATTCTAAAAGCTAAAATAATTGAATTAAGCAAAGAAAAGAACCGTATAGGATTGTCTATCAAAGAATTAGAGGATAGCCCTTGGAGAGGTATATCAGAAAAAATCAAAGTTGGCGACAAAGTAAAAGCTATAGTAAAAAGAATAGTTGATTATGGGGCTTATGTAGAAATATTGCCGGGTATAGATGCACTATTAAGAAATTCAGAACTATCTTGGACGCTAAGAATCAAAAATGTACAAGATCTATTCAATGCGAACCAAGAGATAGAAGTAGTTGTTACTAATATTAATGAAGAAAAGCAAACAATGGCAGTAAGCTACAAACAAACTACAGACAATCCATGGCAAACACTAGCCCAGAAATATGCTCAGAACACACAGCATAATGGTATAGTAAGAGAATTAAATGCTCAAGGCTGTTTGATAAGAATAGCAGATGAGATTGATGGATTTATGCCAAGAAGTAAAATGAGATTTAATAATCAAGACAAATCTAAGTATGATATTAATAGTGCAATCGATGTTTTAGTTCTTGACCTTGATTTAGAAAAAGAAAATTTAATATTAAAACCATTAGCAGAAGAAAGCGATAATCAAGAACAAAAAGAAAGGAAAAAAGAACACAGAGAGCCAAAAGACAATAAATCTTCTAATAGAGAAAAAAGTCCAAAATTTGATAGACATAGCAAAGAAGAAATAGCTTCTACTGCTTCATCGAGTTCTGTAACCTTAGCAGATATGTTGAACGATACTATTCGCCAATCTCTTTTAAAGAATTAAACTATTGATTAATTCAAAGTAAATATACATTATAAAAATAAACAGTTTTAATTTTAGGCATTGCTAAATAATTGAAACTGTTTTTTTTACAAATTAAATATATCAGTATATTTATCCATCAGCCATTGGCAATGAGGCGATTCCTTATTAATAGCATCTTCAGTTGTTCTACCCAAGTGATCCGCAGTTGCCAACATAATCAAATGTGGTATGTGTATTCTCTTTTCTAAATTAATAATAGCTTGCTTGCTTACATTGTCTCTGACTTTGTATAATTGCATAGGGCGGAGGTGTTCTACCACATATTTAATAACTACATTACTAATATGTGGCTCAACCTTCATTTTTAATAATAAATTACTGCAAGCTACAGTACCAATTACATCATGCTGAGGGCTGCGCCACCTCCCTTTATCCCAAATAGTAGTATATGGTTTGCCAATATCATGGCACAGAGCACCTAATATAAAAGCAACATAATCATTCAATTCAAAATGATCTCGCAAAGTAGCAGCATAATCTATTACCAACAGAGTATGAGCCCACACATCACCCTCAGGATGCCATTGAGGATCTTGTGGTGTACCAATCAATGTTTGCAATTCTGCAATATTAGAAATTAATCCATTTTCTTTCAAATAAATTAAACAATCAGAAGGTTTTTTTTCTGAAATTATAGAATTATATAAAAAATTATAAAAATTCATTTTTTATTAATAAAAATTAATGTTAAATTTGCATAGTATGTTATTACAATAACTTATAAAAAAGTTAAAAATTGTATATAAATTGATTAAAACAATAGATATACGTAGATGTAATATAGTATTTATCAAAAACAAAATATAAATTTAGATATTACATTTATTAAATTGAAAATGAAAAAAAATACATTTTTGATAAATAACATAGAAAAAATGAAAAATTTAAAATTAATTATTTAAGAATTTTTCATAAATTTATAAATTATGATTTACAGATTATAAAAAAGAAAATAAATATTTGATTATATGATTAATTTCTACAAAGTGCACACCACTTTAATGAGGAGGAAATAAAATGTCAAAAGGCGGAGGAGCTGGTAAAGTATATTTCGTACTTTATCTTGCAGTGGTTCTTGAATTATTGATTATTATCGTGGAGCGTGATGAAGCTGAAGAACATCTTCGTTCTAAAACTAAACAAGCAATGAAAATTGTTGAAAGTATACTTTCGCAATTACAATCAGGTGCTGGGACTGAAGGTATCAACACAAGACCTCAGGACGAAATTACTATTCCACCACCCGGAGTTGATATTAAGGAGATCTTTAATAATGAATTGAAATCATATCGCCAATATATGATAGAAGTAGGGGTAACAGATATTCCTCGCTCTTCGTTAGATAAAAAGGAATCCGAAACAGAAAAAGAATATGTACAAAGATTAAAAAACTTGGTTAAATTGGCTAACGTTGAGCAATTGCAATACCAGATTTTTTATAACCCAAGTACAGATCCTAATGCAGCACCAGCTTTCCCTACAGATGATTATTTTAGAAAAAATAACATCGATCCATTAAAAATGCAGCCAGGAGAAATTTTAAAAACTGATGATCCTACATCTCAATGGAAGTTCCTAAGTGTCAAAGAAATTAATTTAGACGAAGAAGCTACCTATAATAAAATTGACTTCTCCAAAATTGATATCAAACAACTCTCACCAGTATATCCTAATAGCAAGAAATTATCTGTAGGTGATAAATATGCTCCACCTAATACACCAGAAGATAGTATTTTCTATTATTCAGATGTAGAGAGCTTGAAGCTTAAAGCTAATACTGGTATAGCTAAACGTTCATTTGTAGTATTTTTCCAACCACCAAATCAAGCGGGCTGGTATAAATTGAGATTTGCTTCTAGAACTAATAGAATACTTGGGGTAAAAGGCGGGCAAGCTGTCGATGACGTTCGCGACGATGCCACTGTAAACATAGGTACAGTACAGCTTACAGTTGCAGACTTGCGCAAAGTAATGAAAGAATTAGAGCGTAGATTAGAAGGCTTTAATTTACCAACAGTAGACCAATTAGCTGCTTCTGGCGATATATTAGGATTTGAGCAGAAATTAAATGAAGCAAAAGAAAAAGCATCATCCGATGAAAAGGCAGATGATATAAGAGGAAATATTAATCTATATGGATATATAGTTAAATTACTTGCTCCGGGCCAATCGGTTAATTTTGACCAAAACCAAGGTAGTATAGAATTTAATGTGAGAGTGCTTACTCCACAGCCTAAAATTGCAAAGCCAACTATTACAGCATTGCCGGATTACATACCATCATTCGATAAAGTCCCTGCAGTGTTTGGATTTGATATAGCGCCATATCAAGGCAATTCAAATCAAGTGGATGGTAGAGTTTTTGATGCTTCTAACAATGTAGTAGCTCGATTGACTTTGCAGCCACTTGATCAAATTGCAGGATTAAATATTAGTGCACCTGTGAGTGGTACTGCTAGACAGTATAGAGCTACAGTGGACAAAGATTTACCAAAAGGCAAATATAAAATAGAATTGAATCATACTATTGGTAATCAGAAAGATCAAAAAACAGCAGTACTTGAAATATTTGAGTCTTCTTTGAGTAAAGAAAGCGAAAATAAACTTACAAGCTACTTAAATACTTTTGCTTTCTTTGGCTATCCACTTAACTTCTCAGTAGAGCCATCATCTGGTGGTAAGATTAAAGCTAATCAATTTAGAATTTACTTAATTCCTAATGGCAATAATCAAGTAGAGCCTTTCGAAGGACTCTCCGTACCACAAAACGCATTCAAATTAACACCTGATATAAAAGATGTTACTGTGAAAGTTAGCTGGGTACAAGATGGCACTGGCAAAGAATTAGATATATTTCCAGCTACTAAATTTACTGTAAAACAAGACGAACCTAAAATATCTTTCAACCGTATATCTACAGATTATTCTGGTACTTCGACTAAGTTTAAAGTTATTATTTCAAATATTACTGTAACTAGACCTATCACAGGCTCAGATACCAAACAAGCTCAGGTAAAAGTAGATATTAAAGGTGAAGCTCAGAAGAAGAGTGGCTTAGGTTCTTATTCGATTACAAGCTCGATGATTGACGGAGATCCAGATGCAGGCTATACCGTAGAGATAGAGCTTTCAGGTAAACTAGAAAGAGGAGAAACAAAAGTTTCTGGTCAAATTGATATTCAATTAGTAGGCGTAGCTACAAATACAGAAAATGGTGTGAAATCATCACCAAGGACACAAACATTACAAGTGAACGTGAATTATGAGCCTAATAGGGGTGGACCTGTTCGCAGAACACGTTAAATTTAATATTTGTTTAAAGATGAATAATTATATAAATAGCAAGGGATACAATATGTTTAAAAAAATATTGATATTAGTAGTAAGCATAGGAATATTATCGACTTTGACTCCTACGGTTGTTAAGTCTCAATCAGAAGAATCATTTCGTATGCAACTTGAATCAATACTCTATAGTTTTAAAAATTATAGATTCTCTAATATCTCTGTGTGGCAAGTGAAAGACATCAAAGATATTAGAAAAATTATCAAACAAAGAGATGAAGCTGAATCTCTTGGTGCAGGTGGTGGAGCTGTTACAGCTGATTGTATTAAAGGTGTAGATAATGCTATTCTACAATTAATACAAAGCGAAGTCAATAATGGTAGCTCTATGAGCGATATAGCTAGAGCTATAATGGGGCGTTCTTTGAGTATGCCACCACAAGATCAGTTCCAATGTATTGTGAAGTATTACGAAAGTCTTACTTCTTCACAGACTAAACCAGTGCAGAATGCTTATATAGTAACTACTAGGAAAAGTAAAGATGAATTAGTGCCTAATACTATTATTGCACTGATGATTTCTTTTGAAGACAAACCAGATATTAAATCTAATGTAAATAATATTGGTCCAGCAAATACTATTACTTATCCTGAATTAAAAGAATTTTCTTTAGATCCTAAAGAGTACAAATCAAGTAATCTATATGGATTATTGGAAAATGCCTTTATGCAAGGCGCTGTAAGAGATGTTACATTAGAAGCACAAGGCGTTGGTACACTTATTTATTGGTTCCCTCCAAAGGCAGGTGTTACCAAAACACTTATGGAAAGAGAAACAGAAATTACATCACAAGATGTAGAAGTCTTCAAAAGGGTATCTGAAGGCTCTGCTTTGGATATGAATTACAAAACAGATGAATTAGTGATCAGCCCTGATTTAATATCTTGGAAAAGATATCCTAATCCAATAGTTACATACGAAGATGGATATATAGATTCTACCGATCCCGTAGCTAATAAAAAACTACCAATGTATGGTGTAGAATTAAAATATGGATTAGATGGTATTAATTATCCATCATTTTGGAGCGAAAGATTAACTTTGGCAGCTGTATGGCAAGGCGTTAAATTGGGTATTGTCTTACCTACCAATGGTTATTCTTCTATTTCTAAAGATGTATTTAGTACTGAAAGAAAATTAACTTATGCTGGTGTTGGACTTGCGGGTGAAGCTGATTTTCCTGTATCGGTTATTCCTAAAAGTGGTATATTCAATGCTAATTTCTCCTATGTTTTTGGCGATGCACAGAAATCATTAGTTAAAGATATAGACCCTAATATTGATGTTACTAATTATATGAACAATGATTATTTAGTTAGATTTAATGCACAATTACATTATACTTTCGGAGTTTCTATTGATGACAACTATATGTTAAGATTTGGTCTTGGCGGAACAATGTATGTTATGGAAAAATGGTATAATAATGTAGTATATAATGATGAACTAAGAGAAAACGTTGTTAATTTTGAGAAATTAGAAGAAGAAACTATCGGCGGTGTGTCTGGTAAAGTAGAATTTATGTCAAAGAAATCAACGACTCCTTATGGCGCTTCTATACAATACTTTGATGAAGGACTTTATACTAATTTGTGGTTACAAGTACCATTAGTAGAGAATACGTTCTCGTTAAGATTTGATGCAAGAGGGTATTTCAAAGCATTTACAAATACTCCAAGAGTTTGGGAAAACAAAAGCGTGTTTATCCCAATGGTACGTTTCATTGTATTTTTATAAAATGATTATTGTAATATAAATAGAAAAGAAAGAATATGAAAAAATCAATAATATTAATAATTCTCGCAATAGCAACATTCGGTAGTTTATCTAACGATGCCAAAGCACAATTTATAGATAAACAAGCTATAATAGATTCTTTGACTACGATAGATCCTAATATTCTAGGATATTTTCCACGTTGGAAAATATGCGAACCAGATTTAATTGCTCAAATTTATCAAGCGTTTCTTTACAAAAATTACCCTAAAGATGAATTAAGTAAAGAAGATATTCAAGTACTTGGTGCTCCAAAAGAGTTCGAGTCTGATCCTTACGATATTCTTCTGTTAAGCTGCGGTAGTGCAAGTATGAATGTAGTTGAAATAGAAAATGTCTTTGGTGATATGATGATTGGATTCTTATCGGGACAATACGTATATCGTGGTCCTAATAGAGGGCTTAATAGCGATGATGTAGGCGGTAAAAACAAACGCGATTATTGCTACACAGATATACCGGGAGAAACACCTGTTACTCCTTCGCAAGCTGATATTATTGTTGATTATATCGAAAGACCAACAAACGTTGATCATGCTTTCTCTTTATCATTATTCGAGCAAGCTCTAAAGATTGGTAGTAGTGGTTTCTGGTTAAGATCATTAGTTGGTACCGACGAAGTTGGCTATCACTATTGGTCAGCTGGTGAAGCTAAGATATTGCTCCAAAGACCATTATATATCAATAACGATCCATTAACTAAAAAAGGAATTCCATATTTAATTAATGCTTATTTAGGCGGAGGTTATAGAGTATCTTCTGGATTAAACAATGATGGTTCTCTTCTAAGTTGGGTTACTTCTAGAAGTTTGAATGCTGCTCCAGATGGTAAAATTATATTCGGAACTGATGTACATGCTTGGTTCCATCCACAAGCTGGTATTTCTTTAAACTTAGAATTGCCGTTAAGTAGAATTGGTACTAAAAAAATTGACCCAACTACTTATGCTCAATATGCAATTGCCGACAGAGATGTAGATTTTAACCCTAATAATCCATTATCGGAAACTGCTATTAGAACTAACAATATAGTTCCGCTAATAAGAGCAACAGGACAAATATCGTTGTTCTATAACCTATGGCTCGACAACAAAAACCCAGAAAACTATTTTAGATTTAATTTAGGTATCAGTTACGCTGAAGTGCAAGAAGCTTTACTATACAAAGTACAAGAGCTCCCTGCTCCGAATGCTCCATATAACTACTATTCAGTAGAAGGTATTGATGGCTTAAATACCTACAAACCTAATGAATTTATGGATTGGCTGTATCTTAAAGTTGAATATAGGAATCAATCAGTATTTCCATTTGGAGTATCCGCACAGATATCAAATCAAATTCTCTTAGGACGTGCATATTTACCACTATTTGGAAACTGGTTATATTTAGAAGCTAAGTATTCTACACCACTTCGTGATGCTAGACCATTTGAAATTAATAATTTCTTTATGATTTCACCTGTACTAAGATTAACAATATAAAATAAAAAATATTCAATTCCTCCTTTTTGACTATTTTTGTAGTTCAAAGGAGGAATTTCTGTTATATTTTATAAAAGATGTATTCATAAATTGATAAAAGCTATATGAAATTTTCAAAAATTATATTATTTAGTTTATTTTTTGCATCATCTCTACTATATAGTAAAGATATTGATAAAGATTCTGTAGACAAAGCAGTTGAAATTTTAAAAGATGCAAAAGTAGAATCTGCTAAAAAAGAAATTGATATTACGGTAAGAAGTGTAGATATTAGCCAATTCCCTAATATTAAATTGATGATAGAAGCTTATAATAAACTTGGAGAGCCACTTGATACTTTAACTATAGATCAGGTATCAGTATTTGAAAATGGTAAGAAGCAATCAGTTTTAGAAGTTCAAAAAATTCCTCCCGCTACTGAGATACAAGTCGATTTTGTATTTTTAGTAGATATTACTGGATCTATGCAGCCAAGTATCAATTCTATCATTAATAACATATCGAGTTTTACTCAGAATTTAGTTAAAAGAGGTATTGATTATAGAATTGGCTTAGTGCTTTTTGGTGACGATGTAGAGAGAATATATGATCCTACCCAGAATGTATTTACATTCTTGTCTTGGTTAAGCAGTGTAAAAGCAAAAGGAGGGGGTGATGTAAAGGAAAATGCTTTAGAAGCACTCGAAGCCTCAGTTAAAAATATAAAATGGAGAAATGCAGCTACAAGGGTAGATGTTTTGATTACCGATGCACCATATCATCAAAAGGGAGAACAAGGGAATGGTATTACAGATCAAACTACCGAATCAATAATTGAGTTATTACAGCAAAATCAAGTTAGAGTATTTTCTATCGTGCCACAAGAGATAGACCAATATAAGCATATTTCTATTAAATCCAGAGGTGCAGCATACGATATTGAATATCCATTTTCTACAATATTAGATAACTTTTCAAACCAATTCACTAATCTGTATAATGTTATTTACAAATCTGAAGAAGGTATTGTACCAGATTCAATAGAAATAGCACTTTTTAATTCGGGCACTCAAAGACTTATTAAAAAGACTATACCTATAGTAGAATTAGGAAGAAAATTGATAATTGAAAACTTGTTATTTAAGACTAATAGCGCCGAATTGCCAAGCTCAGTAAGAGAATTGGATATAATGGCAGAATTTATGAATGCTAAGCAAAACATTCAAATTATGATAGAAGGGCATACAGATAATGTAGGTGCAGAAGCATTAAACGACCGACTATCTCTCGATAGAGCCAATATGGTAAAAGACTATTTAGTTAGCAAAGGTATTAAAGAGTCAAGAATACAGACGGTAGGATATGGTATGAAAAGACCATTAGCAAGTAATAAAACCGAATTCGGTAGACGATTAAATCGACGTACCGAAATCATTATTTTGCATAAATAATTAATTATTTATGTATTTTTTAAATCTGTCATAGTAAAGAGTGAAATTAAATTTAATCCGATTTCATTTAATGCCTCTTTACCACCTGATTCTCTATCGATTACACAAATAGCATCGTTCACTATTGCACCTTCTTCTCTTAGTTGAGAGGTACTAATTATTATTTGCCCACCGCTTGTTACTACATCTTCTACTATTAAAAGTTTTTTACCTTTAATAATTGGTCCTTCGGCAAACTTTTGAGTACCATACTCTTTAGCCTTTTTTCTTACCAATACCATTGGTTTATTAGTCAACAAGGACAATGCCGTAGCGATTGGGATACCGCCCATTTCAAGTGCAGCATAATAATCAAAATCTATATTAATCATAGCAGAGAGATGCTTAGCAATACCAGCTAAAATTAAAGGGTTAGCTTCGAATTGATATTTATCGAAATATTCATTGCTTACTTTGCCTGAACGGAGTAAAAATTCTCCTGTAATATAAGCAGTATCATAAATTTGTTTAGCGAGTTCTATTCTGTTCATAATATTTAATGTTATTTGGAAAATTAGTTTCTAAATCTGAGTATATATAAATAGCTAATGCTATTGCAGCAATATTTTGATTTAAATAATAAGGATCTACCTTATCTGCCATATCAGAATACGAGTGATGATAATCAAAATAATTACCATTAGTACTAAGACTCATACCAGGTACTCCAATATCCATCATTGGATCAATATCTACACCACCACCATTATTAGTAATTACCATATTGCTGTCTATCATTTTAAACAGTGGATCGGCATATTTAAGCAATTTAAGAATACTATCTGCATTAGATATTCTAATGGCCGACGGTCTATATACTCCCATATCTTGTTCAAATACTAAAATGTGCTTTTCATTCTTATGAGCTTCCTTGTAAGCTTTTGCTCCTCGTGATCCATTTTCTTCATTTACCCATAAGGCCAACCTAATTGTTCTTTTGGGTTTCAGATCTAAATCTAAAAGTAATTTAGTAGCCATCCAAGTAGTTATGCAGCCACTTGCATCATCTTGAGCGCCTGTAGCTAAATCCCACGAATCAGTATGCCCACCCAATGCGATGATTTCATCAGGATACTTACTTCCTTTAATTTCAGCTAAAATATTCCTCGACTCCGCATCATCATCTCTTTTAGTTTCTATATTTATATATATTTTTGGGGTAATTCCATAAGAAATTAATCTTTCTAAAAGCATAGCATCTTCGGGGTTGATAGCAGCGTGTGGAATTTTAGGAATAGTATCTGAATAAGACATTACACCAGTATGCAGATTGCGTGCTACATTAGGGCTTACTGATCTAACTAAACTAGCAACAGCACCATAATGTGCCGCCCATTGAGCACCATAAAATCTATATTGAACTGATTGTCCATAACTAATAAACGGCTGATTATAAACTACTATTTTGCCTTTAATGTTCTTTTCGCCTAATTTATCTAATTCACTTTTATCTCTAACTACTACTACTTCAGCTGTAATTCCATCCTTCGGAGTTGAAATACTTCCACCCAAAGCGGTTATAGGGATATTAGCCTCTCTTGGAAATACCAATTTAGCACTTTCAGAAATACGATACCAATGAGGCACCATAACCTTTTCAGCTCTTACATTTGATAGTTTGTCATTTTTCAATTCAGAAAGTATCCAATCTAACGCCTTTTCTAAGCTAACACTTCCGCTCAATCTCGGACCATAGACATCGGTAAAATATGCTAATCTATTCCAAGCAGAGCTATCCTTGTAAGCGTAATTAATTATTTTGTTAGCGATAGGCTTATATTTGGTTACAATATTTATACTATCTTGATTCGCTAAAGCCAATGCAAAAGAAAGTACAAACACAAATATTATACATTTAATCAATTGCATATATCTACCTCTTAGTTTTACTTAGCTATTATAATAAATTCTGTTCTTCGATTAATTGCTCTACCCTCAGCTGTGGCATTGCTTGCAATAGGTCGAGCAAATCCAAATCCTCTATATCTTAATCTCTTTTCATCTACCCCTTTTGCAATTAGTAAGTCATAGACAGCTTTAGCACGCTTTTCTGATAGATTTTGATTATACTCTTGGCTACCTACATTATCTGTATGTCCATGAATATCAAATTTGAGCTTTGGCCAAGAATACATTAAATCTACTAATTCATCTATTATAGGGTATGACTCAGCTTTTACAACAGCGCTATCAAAATCAAACTGAATGGGTCGGATTACAGTATCCGAAAGAGCTAACCAACCGCTTGTATCATAATCACCATTCGCTATTAAGCTATCTTTTCTATTAGGTAGATTGAGTCCTGCAAAAACATTATGAAATCCCCAATAAGTAGGAGGCGTATAAGTAATCTTATAATGATATCTTAGACTTAAATATATATCTTTAAATATTTTAATTAACTGCTCTTTCGTATGAGCTTTGTAATACTTACCACCAGTATATTTAGCAAGATTCTTTAAATTACTATCCTCAGAATAGCCAAATGCAACACAAAATACGTTTATCTTTTCAGAATTTGCTCTTTTGATTAGGCTATCTAAATTATTTTTAGAATAATTATCATCACCATCAGTAAATATGACTACCACTTTATATTCATCATTCTTTACTACTTTTAGAATATCATAACTTTTCCAAACTGCATCATACACAGCAGAAAACAAACCCTTATTGTTATTCCTATTAGCTCTATAAAATTTCAAAATCTCATTTGTATCTTTAGAAAGTGGTGCTTTAATATCATAATCTTTATTAAATGACGTGAGAGCAATTTTATCATAAGGAAATTTCATCTTTACAAAAATTTCGGTACCTTCAAAAATTGCATCCATAATAGAGGTCATTGAGCCGCTGTAATCAGTAGATAGTACTAAATTGTAAGCGATAGAGTCATTAGCTCCATATTCTCTCACTTTAAAATCTTTTACAGTCGCTTCTCTAATATTATAGTGTTTGCCTAACTTCTCTCTTATAGATGTAAAATACTTATTAGAAGGATCTTTTAGATACGGTTCAGCTAAATTTGTTACAAAATTACCTAAAGAGTCGTACACTCGAGCAAACAGTCTTACTTCTTTCGGGTAATCATTAGGCTCTACTCTATATATATCGAAAATAACCATATTTACATCAATAGAATCAATTGGTTTTACATCAGACATTAATATAGGCTCAGGCTCATCATTAATCTTAGTCGCCATTTCTTGCTCGTAAATTTCCTTTTGCAAGTCAAATCCCGATTTTCTAGGCGTAGCACACGATGACATTATTAAAAGTAATAAAGATAAGATAATATAAATTCTGTGTGCCGATAATTTATCCAATTTTGACTCCAATTATCATTCCATCACCACTTGGTATGATAGATGTAAAATATTGTGGGTGATTTCTAAAATAAATATTAAAGCCCTGCATTGATTTG
Source organism: Chlorobiota bacterium (assembly GCA_039810525.1). GTDB lineage: Bacteria > Bacteroidota > Ignavibacteria > Kapaibacteriales > UBA2268 > JBDHXE01. Next base: position 15,667 of record JBDHXE010000033.1, read on the forward strand.
ATTTCAGTAGGGTTCCTCTCATTAGTATTAGTAGTTAAATATCCAAAAGCAAAAGCATTATCAGCGATAAAAAGACCACCGTTTCGCAAAAATGGAGTAGTCTTATCTAAGTAATATCTATATGATGGCTTATCTGCATCTACAAATATTAAATCAAACTGATTCTCAGGCTCAAATTCCTTTAAGAATTCTTTAGCATCACTATTTTGTATTTGAATAATATGTTCAAATTGGGCTTCCTTTATTTTCTGTTGAGCAAAGATTGCATGCTTATATTCATATTCTACTGTAATAATAGAGCTACTATTGTCTAAAACACGCGCCATAGTAATAGAAGAATATGCACCCAAAGTTCCAATTTCTAATATATTCTTAGCATTTATAGATTTGATTAATAACTGAAGAATTTTCCCTTGTGCAGGGGCAATATTGATAGGGGGTAAGCCAGCTAACTTTGCATCTTCTCTTAATTGTTTAAGAAAATCATCTTCGCTTGAGAAATTATTATTCAAATAAATATCAAGCTCTTCTGTAACTGGTGTATGGTGATTCGACATAGTCAAAAACCTTTACTAAGGACGTGAACCTAATCTAACATTAACATTTATTCCATATTCCTTTATCATTTGCACCAAATCTACTAATGAATTAAAAGTAGAATCTAATTTATTAGCAAACTCTTTGTCATAAATTATTTTCTTTACTAAACCATCTTTACTTTTAATATCAGTAACCAATCCATCTACATTATTAATCAACGAATCTGATCTTTGAATAGTATATTCAAGTTTAGCAATCAATCCCTTAGCAGAATTAATTGTGGTATCGGCATTATTAACTATATTAGTTAAATTTGATTTATTACTTCTAATAAAGTCTTTGAGATCCTTTGTAATAATAACCAAATCATCAAAAGTATGCTGAATAGAGCCTTTATTTTTATTTACTATATCATTAATAGAATTAGTCAGTTCTACGGTATTATTAAGAGTAGATTTAATATCAGAAACTACTTTGCCATCAGCTAATAGATCAGTAGCACTTGTTGCAATTGTATCTAATCTTTTTACCAAATTAATTAAATCACCAGAAACACTACCCACCAAAGCAACCAATTCTGCAAGGTCTGGAGGAGTAATACCTTTCATTTCGTTCGAAAGAGCAAAAGAGCTATTAGAATTCCCGGGATAAATCTCCAATTTCTTGCCACCAGTTACTTCCAATATAGAGATTTTAGCATTAGCATCAGATTTCAAATCTTCATAAGTATCAAGCTGAACTAACACTAAAACAGAAGAATTATCATTTTTGACACTAACTACATTGCCTCTTTTTACACCATTTACTACCACAGGCTCACCGGGTTGAATACCGCCTGAATTTGGAAATCTTATTTTTAATAGATCAGCTTCAGAAGAAAATTTGAAACCTTTGCCAATTAAAATTCCACCGAATAAAATAATAAAACCAAGGAAGAAAATTACACCAACTTTTAACTCTTTGTTGCTATTCTTGTCTATCATAATTATAAATTATTAAAAAAAGTGGCATAAATCAAATTACTACTGACAGCCACTAATAGTGTTGAAATTAATATATTACAAAATTAAAA
>JBDHXE010000034.1:0-17198 GCA_039810525.1 Chlorobiota bacterium
CCAAAGTAAGCTGTACCAATTCTTACCATAGTAGCACCTTCACTAATAGCAATAGTATAGTCGTGGGTCATACCCATAGATAGTTCTTTTAAGTTTAAATTTAAAGATTGATTTGCACTTTTCATTAAATTATTTAGAAGTAAAAACTCTTTTCTCTGCTGATTTTCATAATCAGTAAATGTGCCTATTGTCATTAGTCCAACTAATTTTATATTCGGCAATTGTACCAATTCGGCAACAATTGGTATTACTTCGCTGGGCGAACACCCAGATTTTGAATTTTCTCCCGATGTATTGACTTGCAATAAAATATTTTGAATTTTATTAAATTGCTTTGCTTTTTTATCAATCTCGATAGCTAATTTTAATGAATCTACTGAATGGATGTAGTGCACAAATGGAATAATGTATTTAACTTTGTTAGTCTGTAGATGCCCTATGAAATGCCATTCTATATCATTAATATTATTAGATTGGAAGTATTTGCATTTCTCTACTAATTCCTGCACATAGTTCTCTCCAAATATCTTTATCCCAGCTAAATATGCATTCATTAGTGTTTCGTTTGGCTTTGTTTTAGATACTGCTATTGGTTTAACTATATCTTTTCTGCAAACTTTTGCCAAAGTGCTTTCTATGTTAGATTTAATATTTTTATCAATTTTTTGAAAATATTCTATTTCGGTATTCACTTGTATTTTCTATCTATTATTAATTATACTATATCTCTATTGACGATTTAATTGTAAACTTTATAATATTTTATTGATTATTGGTAAATTATCGTATCATTATTAGATATGAATTTCTAAAAGTTTGATAAACTATATATCATAAACAATACAGAGTATAGCGAGAATATACCGACAATATGGATAGATATACTATCATTTTTGAAACGGAATAGAGATTTTATCGAAAGGGCTAACCATAGCGATATAGGGACAAGTAGAGGGAATAGAAATCGCCCTTGTGATTGTCCATACAATATTCCAAATCTAAATATTAAAATAATATCTACTACTACTGCCAGCCACAATGATAAGATTATTCCCTGATAGTCTGCAAATTCTAATAATAAATTGCCTTTTTGTTTGAATATTAGAGTAATAAATCCAATCAATGCGTTTGCAAAAATAAATATCCCTATTAGGGGGAAGTATGAACTAATATTATTGTATATACCAGATATTGCCCAAAATGATTTTTGTAAATATATCAAGGAACTAATAATTGCTTGGTATGACGAACTCCATATATATGGTATATTAGCTATATCTTCAGCAGTCATACTGCCATAAATATATACATTCCTAATTCCCATGGGCAGCCACATTATAGTGCCAATTGCTAATATCAATATATAATTGCAGATATTAATGTTAGTCGGTTTTGCTCTTATTATACTATATATTAGTAATATTACAAAATAAATAAAGAATATTACAGCAGATAGTTTGGTGAGAATAGACATACCAAGCAATATTCCTAAGATAATAGCACTACGCAGAGTGAGTGGTTTGGCAGATATATAGATAATAATAGAGCCTAAGGCTATTAAAAGATTATCGTTGTTGATAGCTGAAGAGGAAAAGGTATAAGATGGTAAAAGTGAAACAATAGTCAAAGTAAATATTTTCAAATAATTGTTTTTAGATATAATAATATTTAAAAATTGCAATGAAAAATATATAGTAAGCAACCAAAACAGAATATTAATTAAACGTAGAATAATCACTATATAGCTAATGTTGCTTGTCAAATAGTTTGCTGTACTATAAGCAAAAGCCATCAAAGAATAATACAAGGGAGGCTGGTAATATTCCCAATCGTTTGATACAGAATTGGTTTTATTAGTTTGTATTGGAAGCTCTTTGTTTTCGGCTAAATATTTAATATAATTATAATGCGACTGCTCGTCTGGGGCATTAAAAGTAGGCGTAAATACTGCATAAACAATTCTGCAGGCTAATCCTATTGATATTATTATCATTAGTAAATGCTTATAGTTAATTGTATTAGCTTGGTAGTAGCGATATAAAGCATACCATAGGCTCACTAAAGTGAGAGTGCTTATAATATATACTAAAATGCTGAAAACATCCATTAATATATGAAATTAAATATTATTTATAATGAAATGCTAATATAGCTAAAATTACATTTATAAAGAATGAATTTAGTATAATTATATTAAGTATTTATACTCTTGTATAATATAGAATGGGTAATTTATTGCAAAATTTATATTAAATAATGCTTTAAACAATTGATTATAATAGATTTGTTCAATATATTTTTACTTATTTTTTTGTTTTTTCAATTAAATCCATTATTTTTGCTGTTCTATATAGTTATAGTTTTGAAAAAAAATTTTATTATTAAATGGTTAATTAAATGGATCTCTCAAAAGTAAGAAATTTTGGTATCTCTGCCCATATAGATTCGGGTAAGACAACTTTAAGTGAAAGAATATTATTCTTCACTGGAAAAATTCATCAAATAATTGAAGTAAGAAGCAAATCTGGTGCTGGTCCTACTATGGATTCGATGGATTTGGAAAGAGAAAAAGGTATTACAATTCAGTCAGCGGCTACTTATTGTACTTGGAAGGATTATAATATCAATCTTATTGATACTCCTGGACATATCGACTTTACAGTAGAAGTAGAGCGTGCCTTGCGTGTATTAGATGGAGCTGTATTGGTGCTCTGTTCAGTAGCTGGTGTGCAGTCTCAATCTATTACGGTTGATAGACAGATGCGTCGCTATAATGTGCCAAGAATTGCTTTTATCAATAAGGTAGATAGAGCTGGTGCTAATCCTGATAGAGTAGTAGCACAATTGAGAGATAAATTGCATCATCACCCAGTATTGGTAACTATGCCAATTGGTACCGAAGATAAGTTTGAAGGTGTGATTGATTTAATTAAAATGAAAGCAGTTTATTACAAAGGTGATAACGGTGAAAATTTGGTAGAGACTGATATACCATCTCATTTGGTAGAAGAAGCTAAAAAACGCAGAAATACTATGATAGAAGGATTGTGCGACTATGATGATAATATAGCTGAAAAATTCTTAGGAGACGAAGAAATTAGCAATGATGAATTGTATGCTTCTATTAGAAAGCAAACTATCGATTTGCATATTACTCCAGTATTCGTAGGTACTGCCAAAATGAACAAAGGTATCCAAACTTTGCTTGATGGTGTTGGTCATTTCTTGCCTTCACCACTTGATGTGAAAAACTATGGTTTGGATAGAGACAAAAATGAAGAAAAAATCGAGCTGTTATCTAAAGAAGATGCACCAGCTGTTGCTCTGGCTTTCAAGTTAGAAGACGGTAGATACGGACAGCTTACATATATGAGAATTTACCAAGGTACTGTAAAGAAGGGCGATTTTATCGTTAATATGAGTAATGGCAAAAAAGTAAAAGTACCAAGATTAGTTAGAATGCACGCAAGCGAAATGCACGATATAGAAGAAGCTACAGCTGGCGATATTATTGCTATGTTTGGTATTGACTGTGCTTCTGGTGATACTTTTACTGATGGTAGTGTAAATGTATCTATGACTTCTATGTTTGTACCAGCGCCTGTGGTAGAATTGTCTGTTGCTCCTAAAGAAAAAGTAGGGCAAGTGAATTTCTCGAAAGCTATGAATAGATTCCAAAAAGAAGATCCTACTTTCAAAGTAGCTCGCGACGAAGATAGTGGTGAAACTATTATCAAAGGTATGGGCGAATTGCACTTAGAGATTTATATAGAACGTATCAAAAGAGAGTATAATTGCGAAGTAATAGTCGGTAGGCCACGCGTAGCTTATCGTGAAGCGATATCAAAAGGTGCAGAATACGACTATACTCATAAGAAACAAACAGGTGGTTCTGGTCAGTTTGGACGTGTAGCTGGCAATATTGAGCCATTGCCATTAGATCAACCAGAGACTTATCAATTTGTAAATAATATTGTAGGTGGTGCTATTCCAAGAGAATATATACCTGCTTGCGATAAAGGATTTAATGAGCAAATTCTTGAAGGTTTCTTAATTGGACAGCCAATAGTTGGTGTGAAAGTTAATCTCAATGATGGGTCTTTCCACGCAGTTGACTCTTCTGAAATGGCGTTTAAAACTGCCGCTAAAATGGCAATGCGCGAAGCTCTAGCCAAAGCAAGCCCTATAATATTAGAACCAATTATGAAATTGGAAACTTCTGCTCCTGATGAATTCCAAGGTGTTGTAATTGGGCAGATTAACCAAAGACGTGGAATTATTCTTAATACTAAATCGGATGCGGGTTATGTAGTAGTAGAAGCAGAAGTGCCATTGAAGGATATGTTTGGATATTCGGGCGACTTACGCTCTATCACTCAAGGTAAAGGCGAATTTACTATGGAGTTCTTCAAATACCAAGCAGTTCCGAAGAATATTCAAGAGGAAATTATTAAAGAATACAAAGAAAGAGAAAACAAGTAAACTATTGTATTGTAATATAGTAACTAATTATATATTATCAATCACAAATAGCAAGTATTCTAAATCAATGCCGTTGTTGATAGAGTAGAAGTATATTATGCAACAGAAGAGATTTAGAAATCAAAAGAGGCTATCCTATCTCGGAAAGCCTCTTTTATTATGATATTAAATCAATTATGATATTATTCTTTAACATCAATAAGAGGAGTCTTTATTAACACCTGCACAGTTCTATTATAGAACCTACCTTCTGGCAAATCATTAGAATATAATGGATCTTCTTCGCCAACACCATGGCTTGCCAAACTACCATATTTACCACCTGATTTTTTGTTAATACCACTTCTTACATAGTCTGAACGTCTATCAGATAATTTTTTGTTATGATCGTACATACCAATTATATCTGTATGTCCTACTACTTCTACTACTGAAGATTTGAATACACGTCCATATACATAATCATTCATAATTCTTTCGTTGATAGCTCCAGCATCACTTTTGTCGAATGGGAAAAGAATAAGGTTATATACTTCTCTTGTACTATCAGCTGTAGATTCTATTCTCATTTTGTCTGTTGATATTTGTAATACAGGGATATTAACAGGGTCTGATTTACACTCAGCACCACTCTGAGTAGTAACTACCAATTGTACTGTAAATGGTTTTTCGTCTGTAGGATACTTGAATTTCTTATTTTTCCAATTCCAATTGATTTTAGGCTCGGTTTTGCCTATTTCAGTTAAGGTATTCCATTCGCCAGCATCAGTTTTTATTTCAATTCTACGTTTGGCTACTAACCCATCTTCTATACCATTATTTAATTGAAAATCCATATCTACTGGTTGTGGTTCAATTACTGAACCTACATCAAATACTGGTTTAGCTACGTCCCATTCAGTAGTGATTATTTCTACGCGTCGGTTTTCTTGGATACCAACTGAATCTACTTTAGTGTTAGTTGGTAGGTCAGGTTTATTTTGGAATTTTAATTCCATTCTATCTTCTGATATTTTCCATACATTTTTAAAATAGTTATAGATGTTGGTAGCACGCTGTTTAGATAGTTCGATATTACCTTTTTCTTTTGGTGATTCACCATCATTGCAGCCAACTATTTTGATTTTTACATTAGGAAATTTATTTAATCTATATCCATATATATTTAACAAATGGTAGTATTTGTCTAATGTACCACCGTAAATAGCAGTATCGGCAAACATTTTAGTTTGTGATGGGTCATCAAACAATATGTATCTTTCTGGAATATCAGACTTACCTTCATCAAAAAATACGTAATTCAACAATGGGTATAAGTTTCTCGTAATTGTTTCTTTCATCACAAGTCCTCTATAATCAGCTACTTTAGGGTTATTTCTCTTAGCTAATTTTACATATTCCGATTCATCAACATCAGGAGTAATAGTAGGTCTTTGGCCCAAAGTTAATTTTAATCTAATTTCATCAGGTTTGTTTGCTTCATCTGGGTTTTCTGTTATACCGGGTTTTTCTACTCTTTGAGTAACTTGTTTTCTTCCATATTTAGGATTTTCGGCAAGTACTTCTATATCTACATATTGCAAAGAGTCTTTTGGGTTACCGTAATCGCTATTAGAAATAATAGATTCGAACTCTGGTTTGCTAAATGTCACAGAATCTTCAACTACTCTTTTAATTAATTGATTTTTGAGAGTGATTTTGGCAGGGATAAATTCACCAGAACACTCATCAACTACTGTTACTATCAAATTCACAGCTTTGAAAAACGAAGGCACAAAGGCCATAAACAAATCTAAATCACCTTGGTATCCTTTCAGATCTGTTCTTCGTGAAGAGAAGTATAATATATCACCAGAAGCAGGCAAAGAAATAAACATTTCATCATCTTTGGTATTGATAGGCTCACCCAAATTAGTAGGTTTGTCCCAAGAGTTAGTAGCTGGATTAAATCTAGAATAATAGAAATCCATACCGCCTATTGATGGTTTATATCCATTAGATGAGAAGAATAGAGTCTGGTTGTCAGCTGCAATAAATGGCGAGAATTCAGTGCCTTTTGTGTTCAACTCAACTAAATTTTTAGCTGGCTGCCATTCATCTGTTTCATCATCATAGTCTGAATACCATATATCAGCATTGTCCAGAATTGGCTTACCATCACTATTAGGTCCTTTTCTTGTAGATATAAAATATAATCTTTTCTTATCTGGCGAAATTGAAGGTTGCGAATCGAAGTTATCAGAATTAACATTTTTACCTAAGTTAATTGGTCTGCTCCATTTATCGCCTTCTATATTAGATTGGTAAATATCGCAATCACCCAATCCATCAGGTCTATTACATGCTGTAAAAAACAAAGTTTGTCTGTCAGCAGCAATAGAAGCTGCACCTTCATTAAATTCTGTATTTACATTCAAATAAGATAGGCCTGTCAGAGTATCTATATTGTATGGGGTAAAGAATATAGTATCTAATCTATCATTCTTTTTTGCCGCCCAGAAGTCGTGGGATAACTCACCATTAGGCTGTATTTTGCTACCCGGTCTGTTAGAAACAAAAAATAATGTTTTACCATCTGCACTAATAGTAGGAGCATAATCTACTCCTTTATGATTGATAATAGGGCCCAAATTGATAATTCTTATACGCGAATTATCAAGGATAGACTTTTTATCGTCTTGGTTAACATCTGCTACTATTTCTGCAGCCATCATATATGTTGTATTTGTTACACCCGTTGATTCGGTGGTTGCTTCTGTTTTGGCATTTAATGTGGTATATCCACTCACATTTAAAACACTAACTAACAACAAAATGTAGAAAAAATATTTCATCATATTACTAAACCCAAAATTAATTAATCTTTATTTTAAATTTAAATTTCTAAAAAGCCAAATTAACGATTTTTATGGAAAATAAAAACTAAAATCTTTAATAAATTGATTTTTTATTAACTAAAAATTAAAATGAATGATTAATTTGTATATTTTAAGAAATATTCTATCCATTTTAGTTAATTTTTTTGTTGGAAATTGAAGTAAAGATCGTGTTCCAATATTTCTTTTATACAATTTAGAGTAAAATTTTAGACCTGAAACATCCCCAAATTTTAACTTAGTGGATTTTATTTTATCTTTTTACCAAAAAAAAAAATACCCATAGATTTACATCTATGGATACTTAGTATTCTTTGCAATTAGTTGTTTAAGTATTATAATTTAATTATATAGTTTATTCCTAATTACTCTATAATTATAATCTATATTTATTTGCAGCATTCTGATAGTCTAATTTTGCCTTCGCTATATTGTATTAGTTTAATATATAGATTGAGTCTTCTTATTGGGTCATAGTCTTTCTCGTCTGCCTTAATTGTTTTGTCGTAAAATTTACCTTCTGCCAATATTATTATCTTAGCTTTTTCTAAGGCTTTATCTCTTTCTTCAATAGAGTTGAATTTCATAGTTGGATAAAATATGAGCCCTTTTTGCAAATATTCATTAAATTTTTTATTATTTTTTAATCGAGCAAAAAGTTCATTAAATCCATTGTATACTCTTAATTTAGATAAATTCTCATTGTTATTACTTAATGTAGCATTATTTGTAATTTTTTCATCGCTTAATATTATTTGTCCATTTGCCGATTCTTTACCTTGTATATATTCTACTGTATTACCTATATAATAACAGATGCCCGCATCGCGGATATCTGAATAAGCTTCTAATTTCAATAATAGCTTGGTAGTAGGGGAGTAATTATTTATATATTCCATTGTAGGGATAAACTCATCTGTTATTACATCTCGCATTACGTTCATATTGCCATCTACTTGCGACGCAAAGTATCGATACTCGGCTATTCTCTGTTTCCTTGAGATAGGGAATGCTACGCCATACTTTCTATGCTTGGGGCTTAATTCAATATAGCCAGCTCTTGCTAAATACCCAGATGATTGTAGGTCTTCTAAATGTTTTGTAAGACCAGCGCTTGTATTTACTTTCCAGAAAGCAGTCTGAAAATAAGGCACGTTTTTGTTATATTGACTTTTAATATCCATAAATTCTACATAGCAATCGGGCTTCACATAGTAAACTGGCTCTAAAACAACTGTATCGTATAGAACTTTTTTGTTGCTTATATTATTTGTATTCAAAGTAGTAAAGGCTGTATTGGCTGATGGGATATTAGCGTTAGTAACTGTAATATTGATTGAATCAATATTTGGAATAGTGTCATACGTTACTATAGTTTTACTTTTTGTAATTATTTTGCCGCCTTCTGACCATTCCCTTTTTTTAATTACCATTTTATTAACTTCTACCCAAGTAATATTAGGCTCTATTTTAGGTGCTTCCATTTTATTATCTAATGGCAACCCATCATCATTCTTAGGTTTATTAGGAGGATTGTTTACCGGAGGGCATTTTACAGTTTTGAAATTAGTAACTTTTTCTGTTAGCATTTCGTTATTTATTTTAGTCTTAGCAGTATCTCTAATTATTTTGGTTTGAGTACTTAATATTTCATCAGTTAATGGTATAGTTTCTACTACATAAGTAGTATCATAAGCATAATGTATAGTAGGATTGATCAAAGAATCATATTTAACTATATTTTCAATTTTTTTAATATTAGGTTTGTTAATTATATATTTTGTACCTCTATAATATTGAATAATAGAATCACTGGGCTGACTACAATCTAAATTATACAATTGAGAACCTCCGAATAATTTGTAGTTCTTACCCTTTTTTAATTTAAACAAGTGATTATCTTCGTAAACTAAATTGCTGTCATTGCTATCAATATCTTGCACCAATAGTAGTGGTTTTTCAACTGGATTACCATTAATATCAATTACAGTAAGTTGGACTAATACATCTTCACTTGGTTCAATTTTAGGAAGAGCCTTAGGTGCATTACACTCCAATTCTATATCAAAGTTATATAGATCGTAATTACCTTTGCTTACTATCAATGTATCTCCTGTTTGATTAATTGGATGCTCCTTGCTGTTTCTATCCGAAGAGAAATATAGATTTTTGTGAATACTATCAATATATGGGAATGCTACAAATGGAAACATCTCATTGGCATCAGTGTTAATATAATCCTTTTGTAAATCGAATTGACTTCCTTTTTCAAATTTCTTAGCAGTATCCAGCACTAATATGTTGCTATTAGCAAAATCAAATTTCAAATCTGCATAGAATATATCATAATCTCCATCTCTATTAGATGAAAACAATAGTTTGGGTGCTTGACTCATACAAGCTACAAATGGGCTAATTTCATTAAAATCATCTGTATTAATAGATTTGTCGGTCTCAAATCTCTTAGGCTGACTCCATACTCCATTTATCCTAAAAGAGTAAAATAGATCAGAGTTTCCTTTGTTGACAATACTGCCATTAATTCTTTTGGTGTTAGAATACGGGTTCTCTCTATCTGATGACCAAATTAAAACATAGTTGCATAATGAATCTTGCCCTATCCATGGATGAGAATCCCAAAATATAGAATTAATCGGTTCGGGCAAAGTACGAAACACAATTTTACCATTTTCGATACGAAATGTCATTAAATCAGTACCTCCTACACTACCATACATTTGCAAATTTAAAAGTTTGCTATAGTTAGTATCCGGTGGATGTGATATAGCAACTATACCACTATTACGAGTAAGGAAAGTAACGGATTCTAATCTATTAGTTAGCTCATCAAGAGCACTTTCTTTCCCGATAAATTGCTGCCCCATTATTTCTTTGAAAAAATAATTGGCAGGCTTGATAATATTTGTTTCGTTCAATTTAGTATTATTTCTATGTTCTTTATAATAAGCTTCTTTGCAATTATCTTCAATTATTCTTTGATATGGCGCAAGTTCGTTAGCATTAGTATTTATGCTGTCCTGTTCATCTCTCAACTTATCAATATTTCTATTTGGAAGTATCTTAGTAATATCTTGCGAACATGAATAAATGAATGTAATAGATAATATAATTATTAATTTGTACTTCATCATATTCCCTCGCTATTTATCCAAAGGATAGAGCATCATCGAAACTCTTTTTCTAAATGGAGGTATACTAGCTTGTCTTATTTCGGTAATTAATATCACAAATCGTTTCCCATTTTTAGCAATATATGTATATACATTGCCCGGTATCACTTGTAGGTCAATAGATATCAATTGCGATGCTACATTGTTCAATTTATTAATTACATCATTATTCGGGTATGGTACACCCGGGTCTCCTGCATTGCCTACTATTTTGCCTTCGCTATTAGTAATTATTATATTGCTCACTGTATATGTATTGATAGTAGCACCCGACTGATTCCTACCATATCTATTGTTGGCATTCATACTACTAAGTGAGTTATCAATTCTACTACGATTAGCATCTACAAAATCACAAAACTGCTGTGCATCTTCGGTAAATAAACCTTGCCAAAACATATCAATACTGCCATATAATCTAATATTAGCAGTAGCTGGCGATGTAGTTACATTTACACTCTGCACTAAAAAATCACCCTGTAGTTGTTCATTAGTAGGGTAGGTATCCATTATATTAGCATAAAATATTGAATCGTTCCACGAAAATGGCAATGATGCTAATGATAATACAGCATTGCCTACAAATCTACTATCATTAGGGAATGCACCTGATGAGGAACTATTATCAGGGAACATATAAATACTAATATTATAATCTGAGTCTAATACAGATTGACCATTGACTACCGAAAAATTAGGATTGAATTTTTCCATAGTTACTATTCTTGACTCACAAACAAATACTGGTGGTGCTTGTTTCAGAGGGCAGTCGCTGCAAGAATTAATCAACACGATTGACAATATAATTAATAATAATAATTTTTTCATCTTTAATTTTCCTTTAATTAATAAACTATTCCAATTCTGAAAACAATTGAATTAACTCGCTGATTGATTGGTGCTATATAGCCCGATACTATAGATTTGTCGCCATAAGCGATAGAGCGAAACCCTAAATCGGCAGACAAATCAATATATCTAGACAATGGGTACTCAATCCCTACACCAAATCCATAATTCAATGGCATATTATAGTGTATTTGACTAATATTATCACTGCAATCAGAATTGAAATTCATTTTAAGCACATCTAATGTAAAATTGTCTAACGAAACACCCAACAGACCATATATAAAAGGATTAAGGCATGGGCGTTCTTCATATTCTGTTATATTTTGTATTTCTTTTAATTTCTGTAAACAATCTGGTGTAAATCTTGCAATTACAATTGTAGAATCATCGCAACATCCATCTTGAGTTTTAGTATGAATTGTATCGTAAGTAATCATAGTATTAGCATCGTTGGTAGCAACTAGCAATTTACTTTCATCTTTTCTAATATTGCGCCATAAATCATATCTTGCGTATAGATTCAATGATGGCCTTCGTAGCAAGGTAGTATCTATCAGATTCAATGTCTGAACTCCAGTAGAGTAGATTAGCCCAAGCACATACCTTTTCGATTCGCCCCATCTATAACCTGCCGCTACATCAATTAAATTATCATCTCTGCCATATAATCTACCCAATTTATCTTTATCATCATAAAAGGCAAATCCAGCTTTCAAGCTCAAGAATAGATTACCAAGCTCTCTTTGAGGGCATTCTAGGCAAGTAAGGCACGGAATGTTGATAGAAATATCTTCGCAAGGACAATGTGTAGAATTACAATCTTCTACGATAGTATCAATAGGCACTTCACGAATTTCTAATGGTAGTAGTGGATTGTTATAAGTTTCAAAATAGTTAATATTATTATATTGATTTGACGGTATTTTTAACTTTGTCCCTATCAGATCAACGTCTTCTATTGGTATTTTTTCAATTAAGCTCTTATTTTTGACATTTGAATCGATAAACAATATATATGAATTTTGTGTATACTTAGTATCAGGATTGATAGGACAAGAATCAGGCTTGATTTCTACCTGAATTTTTAGAATTTCACCACGCAAAGCACTTCCATTTCTATATATACCCGTTTGTGGCTGCATATTGTATTTGTTAACTGCTTCTTTTTTGATACGGATAGCATCATCTCTTCTTAATTTTGTAGAAGAACAAGAAACAAGTATAGCTAAACTAAATATTAGTAAAATTATTATCTTCATAAGCCCATACTCAAGGTTAGTCCTACATTAAATGATTGCAAAGCATCGCGCTGTCTGGCACGTTCTATAGAATTAGGAGCATAAAATAAGCCATCTAATTCTATCATCCAGCACTTTTGGAATATCTTAAAATTGTATGCAATACCTCCACCAAGTCCATAACCAATGCCTAAGTTAGAACCATTGTCTAATAAATATTCTCCTGGCGATATTGAGCTAAATCCAATCAAACCTTGTACAAATGGGATTATTTTATTATCATAACAATCATCTGTAAATGGTGCATATTTTACAAATGTATTTAGCGAAATTGCCTTTTCGTAATATCTGATAGGATCGTTTGATTTGGTAAGTGATAAATAATCAAAACGAATACCATACCATAGTTTGCAGAAAGTTTTGTTAGTAAGTTCTAATTTGCCGCCAACACCATCTTGATTGTAATTCTGCATTACTCCCACTGGAAGCATATAGTTAGCACCTATACCGAGATAGACTTTAGAATATGAATTTGATGCAGCAAAAAGAAGTAAAAACAATATTGTAGTTGAAATTTTCACTCCAAAAATACCTCATATATATTATTATATCGCTAAAATAAATAATATTTAATATTAGTTATAATATAAAATAAAAAAAATCTATATTTATCATAAAATATAGATTTTTTTTTAAAATATATTAGAAATTTATTGCTTTATATGAGGTTCTAAATATTAATAATTTGAATCAAAATTAATTTTATATTCCATCATTCTTTGGATTTCGAATTATGCATTTATATATTATTACTTTTAATAATATTTGCCGCTCCAATTTTTCGTATTTCTATTTTATCTTTGATAGAATCTACAAAATAATATACCACTGGTACTAAAAATACTGTTAATAGCATAGAACTAGTGAGCCCACCAATTATTGCCCATGCTAACCCATTTTTCCATTCTGAGGCTGTGCCAGTAGCCAAAGCAATTGGTAGCATACCGATAATCATAGATATAGTGGTCATCATAATAGGTCTTAGTCGAGTTTTGCCTGCTATAATTAGTGCCTCAGAATAGTGCACTCCTTGCTGTTTTAATTGATTAGTAAAATCTACAATTAATATTGCATTTTTCGCTACTAAACCTAACAACATTATTAAACCTAATATAGTGAATAAACTCATATTAGACATTGATAAATTAAGTGCCAAAAATGCTCCTATAATAGCGACTGGAATAGAGAATAATACTACAAATGGGTATAAAAAACTATTGTATAGTGCCACCATAATCAAGTAAACTAATATTAATGATGCTATCAATGCTAATGAAAGTGCTGAAAAGCTATCATTTTGCCTTTTAATATCTCCACCCCAAGATAGATTGATGCCATCTTCTATCGGCTCTCTCTCCAAATAACTAATCAATGAGTTAGCAACTGTACCAGAGCCTATACCAAGAGCATCAGCTGTAATTGTAATTGCAGATATTCTATCTTTGCGTTCCAACAATGTTGGAGCACTATTTTCATATACATTAGCAAATTGGTCTAATTGGATAAGCTTGCCCATCATATTAGCAATTTTAAGATTTTTTACATCATCTATACTTTTTCTATCATAATTATCTAGCAAAATCCTTATGGGATATTCTACTCCATTCTCTGTAAGTATAGTCTTATCATTACCATAGAATGAATTTCGTAGAGTAGCCCCTACTATTGCTGTATTCAATCCAAGTTTTGCCATTTTGTCTCTATCTAATTTAATTTGTATCTCTGGGTTACCTTCTTGAGATGAAATAGAAACATTATCAGCACCCGGTATTTTCTGAAGGATATTTTTAACTCTATTAGCTTCGCTTCTAATTGTTTCGATATTGTTGCCCGATAGGGTCAATTCAATTGGCGACTGCCTTGCTACCAATCCTATCGCCGACATTTTGAAGTCTATACCAGGGAATTTAGATTGTAATTCATATTTTAATCTAACCATAAATTTATCAGTCGGCTCATTATTCCTTTCTTGTTTGCTAACTAAATTTACTGTTAGCTCTGATTTGTTCTCTTCGCCTATACCTAATGAACCCATTCCAGTAGTTGGGCCACCAATATTACTAAACACACTTTTAACTTCATTTTTTGATAATATATATTTTTCTACTTGATAGCTTGTCAAATTATTTTTGTACAAAGTAGTCTTCTTATCATATTCCATTTTTATTGAGAATTTACCTTGATCGCCTGTAGCAATTAATTCTGTACTCATTATATTCATCTTCATAATTAGAGCAGTCAGTAGAAATAGTAATATAATAATTCCAGAAAAAATTAATTTATGATTTAATACCCAAGCAATGGCTGCACTATACCACTCAGTGAGTTCATCTAAATATCTCTCAAATTTAATTAAAAATCTATTAAAAACATTAGTTGGCAATAATTCCTCTTTTTTGCCAATGCGAGAAGCTAACCATGGGGTCAGAGTAAAACTAACAAATAAGCTCATCAATGTAGACACTACTACTACAATAGAGAATTGCTTCAATAAATCAGCAACAAAAACTTGAACGAATATAATTGGCAAAAACACTACAACATCTACCGATGTAATAGATAGAGCAGAAAAACCAATCTCAGCTCTCCCTACTAATGCTGCTTCTCGTTTGTTATATCCTTTATCGAGATAACGCTGTATATTTTCTAATACTACGATCGAATCATCGACTAAGATCCCAATTATCAAAGACATTGCTAATAATGTCATTAAATTAAGTGTATAATCAAGTAACCACATAGCTACAAAAGCAGATACAAGCGATGAAGGTATTGCTATCAAAATAATTAATGAATTACGCAAACTATGAAGAAATAATAGCATTACCAATGATACAAGTATTACAGCAAGCCCTAAATCCCCTACTACGGCTTTTACTGCTTCTATAGTAATATCGGTACTATTATCAGCAATTACAAATTTAAGACCAATATCAGAATATCTTGCTTCTAATTCTTTAAGTTTATTATCAACTAATTTAGAAACTTCTACTGCATTGGCATCTGGTTGCTTTTTAATCAAAAGCCCTAATCCATTTTTACTATTAAACCTGCTTACTGATGATATTTCTTTAAATCCATCTTTAATATCAGCTATATCTTTAATATACACAAATTGTCCGGGTAAAGGCATAGCAATAATTTGATTCTTTATATCTTCTATTGAATTGTATTTGCCGTCCAATTTAATAGTCAATTGCTCATCATTACTCCTTATTGTGCCTGCTGGAATCTCTAAGCTAGAGCGATTGATCACTTCGCTCACTTGCAATAATGATAAGTTATAAGTCTGCAATTTATTTCTATCTATTTTAATCTGAATCTCTCTCTCAACAGCTCCAAGTATAGTAATATCAGCTACTCCTTTTAATTGTTGAATTTCTGGTAAAATCTTATCTCTAAAATTGATATAAAATTGAGCTTCTGTAAGATTAGAAGAGGCACTAAGCTGTATAATAGGTAGATCATTTACAGATAATTTACTAATAGTTGGTGGCAAAATATTATCAGGCAAATCTTTTTTGATATTATCTATAAATCGCTGGGCGTCTTGCATAGCAAAATTAATATCAACGCCGTATTTGAAATTTACTATTACTACTGATGCGTTATTCATTGATTTTGAAACTACGAAGTCTAATTTATCTAAATTAGACATAGCATTTTCAATTTTTTTGGTAACTGCAGTTTCTACTTCTTCTGGTGATGCTCCCGGATACATTGTTTTAATTGTAAGAACTGGTTGGCTAAAATCAGGCATTAACTCATAATTTAACTGGAAGTAGGCAAAAGTCCCTGCTAATATGAGAACTCCAAATATTACAATAATCAATGTCGGTCTTTTGATGGCTAACTCAGTAATAGTCATATCAATCACCTATATTATTTTGTTTAATTGTTACGTTTTGACCATTCGATAAATTAATAAACCCGCTTGTAATTACTGTTTCACCTTCTTTCACTCCACTTCTAATAGCTACATAATTATCATTTTTTTGGAATATTTCTATATCTCTTATTATAGCTTTGTTGTTTTCGACTACATATATTTGTGGCTTAATTGAAGAGCCAACTAATGACTGGAGCGGCAATACAATTTGATTTTCTTTTGCTAATATTTTTTTGATAACATATCCGAAAGTGCCTGCCCTAATTTCGTTATTATAATTATCAACTTCTATCTGAACAATGAAATTATGAGTAATATCAGATTTACCACCTATTATAATTATATTCCCTTGATAAATAGATTGGCTATTAATATCTGTTTTTACTTGAACTTTATCATTGATTTTGAAGAATTGAATTTCTGTTTCTGGTACAGAAATAGTTAGTTTTAGTTTGCTTATATCAGATAATTGCACAATAGGTAATTGGGGGGCAGCTATTGTACCGATATCAGCATATTTCATAGTAATAATACCGCTAAAAGGAGCTCTTAAACTAGATTTGTACAATTGTTGATTAATTGTCTTCAATTGAATTATGGCGGTATTATA
>JBDHXE010000035.1:0-17029 GCA_039810525.1 Chlorobiota bacterium
ATTCTATAATTGGTTCCTCGCTAATTGGGAATGGACTTCATACATTTTCTGTATCACCGAACTTTATTTTTAATCAAAGTGTCAATATTAATAATAATAAATGGAACCTTTTAGTTAAATTGTGTGGAATGCCAAAAGATGATGATACATCAAAGGTATTTAATGCAAAGAGTATATTTGTACCAGAATCCCAACAATTTAGTCTTGGTTTAGGTATCACTTATGGATTATTTAAAGAATTTGATGATTGGTCTGGTAGCAAACTACTATTAACTTCTATAAATGGATATTTAGGTTTTGGATTGAATAATTTGAAATACATTGATTCGTTACAACCTATCAATATAACTAAAAAAGAATTTTGGGGAATTCATATAAAGTTAGGACATGAGACGATTGTAGTTGAAAACTTACTTTCATTCTATAATTACTTTAATTACTACAAAGTGGGTACGTCTAATGAAGAGTTTTTAAAATACTTTCCAGTTAATAATTACGACGACTTCTCATACTTTGATTCAGGAATTAAATTGAATTTACCTTTAAAAGACATTGATAAAGAAATAAATCAAGCACAAGATAGAATTGCATTAGAATTTAATATAGTTTGGCTCAATGATAAATTAGAGGGAATATATCAAAGCAAGGATTTATGTATTCCAATTATCAAATTAGGGTTTGAAAAAGTGATATTTTAATTGTTTTAATTTTAAGTTTAAATCCCAATTATTTAATCAAATCCGATGATACACTTCATCGGATTTATTTTTGCAAAATTGTAATATTATGATAATTCTATAAATATTATTTTGCAACAAAACTAATTATTCTAATTGACTTAGATTATTGATTTTTGACAACTTATAATGATATATATATTCAGGCTCCATTTTTAATAATTTGAGTCCAGAAGGAATTTCTACTTGTGGAATAATAACACCAGTAGAATCATTAATTATACTATTAATATCAATAGATACTAAGATTTTATCTTTATTGAGTTTTTCGAGCTCTTTGATACCCCCTTGCACCACTATACTTATTTGAGGCGGAGAGAGATAGCTATCTCTTGGTAAATTACCTCCTTTGATGATAATATTAATATCAGGTATTTCAATTTCGGCTAACTGCTGAATATCGCTATAGAAATCAACCTTATTTCTATTTAATTTTATTATTCCATTCAGCGAATCGCTTAATAGAATTTCTGATTTAAATGGCTGAGTAATATCTGTAAACGTAGCTTTTGTAGTCTTCCATTGTGTAATAGACGTCAATAATTGCTCATTACCGCTCAACTCAATGCTATCAGGTATCAGTAAAATTTTGCCTACCACAGTAAAATTACTATTAGGTATTATATTGATATTACTTATCAGAGGTACTTTTTTGGTTGCTATTCTACCTGTTTTAATAGTGAGAAATTCTGGCGATATTTCTTCTACCTGCACTCCTTCCATAGAGCGGATACCCTTAAGAAAATCACCTCTTGATACTACAATATTGCTATCGTATATTTCTTTTTTGGACCAATCTATAAATATCTCTTTAGAGTTATTAAAAGTCGTTAGATTTAATAAATTCCACCCAGTGCCCTGCACAGAAACAGTAAAAGTCTTAGGCAAATCATTCTCTATTGCTCTATTAGCAGGCAATACTATACTAAATGGTACAGTAGTATAGTATTTGTAAACAGAATTAAATGAAGTATATACCCATAGAGCTATAGAGAATAGTAAAGACACCAAAAATGACTTTTTCTTAAATACTCCGAATATATCTTTTATTCTCATAAATAGTAATCTACTTGATGCTCTCTATATATGCTAAGTCATACAATTATTGCTTAGACTCTATATTCAATGGTTTGAAAACAGCTAATATAAATACAGTAATCTGCGACAAAAATGATAAACCGTTAATAAGACTAATAGTCGTATTAGTCCTCAATTTCATATATTCTACAATTTCATTAGACCCATAATTGAAATTATTATTTGCAAAAATCATCGTGCTAATTATAATATCATTATAGATAATATACAATTCGAAAGGTGAAAATATTATTATCAATACAGCTACCATAAATAACCAGCCATATTTTTTGATATTGCCTCTATGCAACAATAATAGTACAAGCAAAGATACTAAAAAAATAATATAAGAAATAGATGTATATGCACTTAATTGAAAATAATGATAAATAGAACGATTTGTCAAATCAATATTGATATTGCTATTGAGCTGTAGCTTGCCTGTTGCTGTATTAATATTATAAATTTCATAAAATATAGCAGAGCGAGCAATATTTACTCCAAAATATATTGCAAATGTAATTAAACAAATTGTAATTAAACTTTTAATTAAATATTCTTTTTTCAATTTTCACCTTAAACTAATTAATCAACAAAAATACTAAATTATTCATATTGAAAACCGTCAAATTATGATAAAAAAATTCAAATTGAGATAAAAATGATACAAAATTTTGCTTCTTTTAATTATAGTGAATTATATGTAATTTTTGGTGGAAAAAATTTAATTAATATCCTTGAATCAATCAGCACTACCGATGTAGTAATAGATTCTCGTAAAGCACAGACTGGGTCTATATTTGTAGCCTTAGTAGGTGAGCATATAGATGGACATTCCAAAGTATCAAATGCTTTTGAAAATGGTGCGGCCATTTGCATAGTCAACCAGCAGTGGTATGACTCAAACTATCAAAATTATCCTAATCAATCATTTATCGTTGTCAAAGATACTCTTAAATCTTTAGGTGATTTGGCTAATTTCCATAGAAATAGATTTTCGCTACCTATTATTGCTGTTACTGGTGCTAATGGCAAAACAAGCACTAAAGAAATGATAGCAAGTGTATTGAGCGAAAAATATAAAGTATTAAAGACCTTTGAAAATTATAATAATATGATTGGTCTTCCTCTGATGCTACTATCATTAGATAATAGCTACGAAGTGGCTGTTCTGGAGCTTGGCACTAATCATCCGGGAGAGATCTATGAATTAGGCAAAATTAGCAAACCAGATCATGCTCTTGTTACCAATATAGGCAAAGAACATTTGGAATTTTTGATAGATTTAGATGGAGTAGAATTAGAAGAAACATCGATTTTTGGCGAAGTAAGAGCCGGAGGAGTTGCTTATGTTAATTATGATGATGTAAGATTGAAAAAATATGGACATATTTTAGATAAATTTATTACTTATGGTACAGACAAAGAAGCTAATTTAGTAGCAGAAATTGAATTGGACGAATATCTTAAGCCTAAGATAAGTATAAAATACGAAAATCATAATGTTGTATTAGAACTGAATACCTTTGGTTTAGCATCGGCTCGCAATGCAATAGCAGCAGCAGCAGTTGCTTTCAACTTTGATTTAAATATAGAGCAGATCAAATATGGTTTAGAAAAATTTCAACCTCTTTTATCACATAATTATGGTAGAATGGCATTAGAACAATTTAATAATCTTATCATTATAAATGATTGCTACAATGCTAACCCTTCGTCTATGGAAATTGCTTTAGAAAACATACAAAATATCAAAGATACACGCCAGAAAATAGCAATTTTAGGCGATATGAAAGAATTGGGCGATTCATCATTAGAAGAACACAAAAATATTATAGAATTTGCTTCTAAAAGCTCTGATATAGTTTGTATAATTGGAGAAGAAATGAATAATGCTTTTGAAATGTTCGAATTTGATAGCAATATTATGCTATTTGATACCAAAGAAGACATTGTTAATTTTGTAAACACTATTGCAGACAATGGATTAATAATATTAGTGAAAGGCTCACGTAGTATGAAAATGGAAGATATTATTGAACAATTACGCTCTACTGAGGCAAAATTAATATGATAGAAATAGTTGATTTACATAAAAGTTTTGGGAAGAAAATAGTCTTAAATGGTGTATCAATTACTATAAATGATGGCGAAACTTTTTGTATAATAGGTAGATCTGGCACTGGCAAAAGTGTAATGCTGAAGCATATAGTAGGATTGCTCAATCCCGATAGTGGTTGTGTAAAAGTAGATGGTAGTCAGATAGATACTATGAATAAAAAAGAATTATTCGAAATACGGAAATCGATGGGATATGTATTCCAAGGTGCGGCATTGTTTGATTCGATGACTGTATTCGAGAATATAATATTAGGAATGTACGAATATGGCGAGCGAGATGTAAATATAATGAAACAAGAAGCTATTAGAGTATTGTCTGCTGTAGAGCTACTTCCAAGTAATATAGACATTGAGTCAGCACAATTCCAGAAAGAATGGGAAATATTATCCAATAAGAAGCCATCAGACCTATCAGGAGGGATGCGGAAAAGAGTAGGAGTAGCACGTGCTTTGGTTGGTTCACCTAAATATATCTTCTACGATGAGCCAACTACTGGATTAGACCCAGTTACGTCCGAACAAATGGATATTATGATTAAAGACATTTCTAAAAAGATTAACGTTACCTCAGTCATTATTACTCACGATATGTTTTCTGTTTTTAATGTAGCTGAAAGAGTAGCTATGCTTGGCGATAATGGTAAACTATGCTTCTATGGTACTACCGAAGAAATGAGAAACTCAAAAGATCAAAGAGTAGTAGAATTCTTAGATAGATTCGAAAATTAATCATTATAACTACTGATTAATTTAGCAATACCTTCTAATATTAGATTAGGGCGGTATATATAATTAAATTGCTTGCTGAGATGTGGTAAAAATAATTTAGCCAAACCACCAGTAATAAATATATTATTTATCATAGCCTTATCCATTTTATTGTTAGCGATTAGTAGTGCTTTGTCTATCGCTCCTATTGTAGATAAAAATATACCACTATTAATAGCAGAATATGTATCATTGCCAAAAGTGCTGCCATCAATAGATAAAGAATCGAAATTTAAAAAATGAGAAATTTGAGATAGAGACTTTAATTGAGTAATAGCACCCGGCATTATAGAGCCACCTATGATTTTTTTTTCAAAAACATAATTAATAGTAGTGGCTGTGCCCATATCTATCGTAATAAATGAATCAACACCATGCCGATAAGCACCAATTATACCAAGCACCCTATCAGCACCTATGCCCGATACAGAACTTGTATCTATGATAACTTGTATCTTTAATATATCACTAATATTGATAACCTTAAATTTCTTGATGCTCAATAAATTTAAGATCTCCGTTTCGACTTTTTGATTTACAGCTGAATACACTATAATATTGTTCTCGTCAAAATTAGAAATGATTGTATTCAGCTGTAAAATATAATCATCAGAATAGCTAATAGCGAAATAGTTATCATCAATCAAAAATTTGATTCTACTATTGCCAATATCAATTAATATGTAATTAGAGTTCATAAATTATTGACTCCCCATCATCAATAATTAATTCTTCGGAATCATCAATCAACAATAGCCTACCATCATCTAATTGAGATTTGACAGTCATTCTTTTATAATTGGATACCAATATTATTTCTTTATTAATAATATCTAATTCATTTTTCCAAACGAGCAAAAGTTTATTCTCATCTAATTCGTATATTTTCTCAAAATAAGAGCTTAATTTATTTACGAAATCCGTTACCGTTATATTGATACCCAGCTTAAAAAGTGATGTAGCTTTGTATAATATATTATCAGGAAAAATCCTTTGATTGATATTAGTACCTATACCTATCATAGAAAATTTGAGAGATGTCCCAGCATAAATATGTTCGATTAATATACCAGATACTTTTTTGTAAGATTCGCCATCATAACAATAAATATCATTAGGATATTTAATCTTGAATTTATAATTAGGTGCATAATGGCGCAATGTATTAAGAGTAAATAGTGTTGCCGAAGCTAAATAAGAAATTGTATTCTCAAATGTCTTTACTTTCAAATGATTAACGGAATATGTAAAATACATATTAGTACCAAATTCACCATACCAAATTCTTTCCTTTCTTCCTCTGCCATTAGTTTGCTCATCAGTAGTTACTATTATTTCACCTTCGGTATTAATTAAACTGCGTGCTATATCGTTTGTGGAGTCTATTCTAATAAAGTGATACTTTTTGATCATTCGTGTTCACCTGATAAATATTGAATAGAGACGATTAGGTATTCTAATTTTGTAAAAAAATTTTAACTATATAGTTCATTGGACTACTCTACCTCATTGCTTATCTACCAATAACAATAATTTAAACTATTACTAAATATAGATTTAACACTTCAAAATGAATGATAAAACTAACATAAAAAAAATTAGTTATTTTCATTTTAAAGTAATATATTACATTTTTTGTATTTGATAAATTTATAAATTACTAAAAAAATTAATGATTTATTTTATTTCTGACGTACATTTGGGATTTTTTGAAAAAGAACAAGACTTCCCAAGAGAGATGCTTTTTTTGAAATTATTAGATAGAATAAAAGAAGATGCCAAACAAATATATTTTGTGGGTGATATTTTCGATTATTGGTTTGATTATAAAACTGTAATACCTAAGAGATTTTTTAGAGTACTAGCCAAATTCTGGGAATTAAAACAATGCGGTATCAAAATAGATTATATAATTGGTAATCATGATTTTGGACATCTCAGTTTTTTTGAAAAAGAATTAGATATACCTATTTATCAAGATGATATAATGGTAAATCTCTTAGGAAAGAAATTCTATATAGCTCATGGTGATGGCAAAAATCCAGCAGATAAAGGATACATTTGGTTAAAAAAAATAATTAGAAACCACATATCCCTTAAACTGTATTTGAAACTGCACCCGAATATAGGAATTGGATTAGCCGCAGGCTCGTCCAAAAAAAGTCGTGCATACACAGATAATAGAGATCATTTGGACGATGAACCAATGCGTGATTTTGCTTTTAGCAAAATAGACGAAGGATACGATTACGTAATAATGGGGCATCGGCATAAAAGTGAATTTACTAAATATAAAAATGGATATTATGTTAATTTAGGCGAATGGTTCAGAGAGCCATATTGTGCCAATTATGATGGGAATAATATGTATTTGAGAAAAGTATCGGAAATACTATGAATATAGACGGAAATTATTTCTTTGGTCAAGAGCACATTATCAATAAATTAGAAGATCACCTCAAATCCCTCAGAAAAGATCAAGGTGGAATACTTTTTATTGAAGGAGATACAGGTAGCGGCAAAACTAATATTTTGCAAGCTATTAGAAGCTATATAGAAAAAACAGCAAAAGATATTAGAGTAGCTCAAACAGAAGTGCAGGTGCCAATTGCTAGCCTAAAAGTCGCTAGTATTCAGCCATTCCAACCGTTTATCTCAATTTTGGAAGAATTAGATAAGCCTGATAATAGTGCTAAAACAAAATTAGCCCAAAATATTGGGCTCACAGTATTAGCTTCTCTCCCTATTGTTGATACTTTCGCGTATGCTTATAAAGAAATTAATAGAGATATTAAGCAATTTCATCAAGATCAAAAAGTAAACAAAAGTTCTACATCAAATTCTATATATAGTTTCTTTTTAGAAAAAATTGAAAAATTAAGTAAAGGTAAAAAATTAGTCTTTATTATTGATAATATGCATTGGAGCGATCCACAAAGCATTGAATTCCTAAATGCTTTTATTGAGCATAATTGCAATGCACCATTTTTTATAATTTGCACTTACAGAGAGTTTATTTTAGAAACACAAGGATTGCCACTTATTTCTATCATTCACAATGAAAATATTAAAAATAAAATTGAATTAACTAAATTATTACCATTAAAAATACATCATATCAAAGAATTAGCTAAACTGTATTTTAAAAACTATAAATCAAACCGCGAATTCGAAGAATGGTTGTTAGAAAAGAGCGACGGTAATCCCGGTATGATTAACGAATATCTTAAATACTTTAGTAAATACTCACCTTTTAATGAAGTTGGCGAATTAGTAATGAATTTCAAAGATAATGAATACTTGCCAAGTACGTGGAGTGCTGTTTTCTCGCAACAAATAGAAGTATTGACCGATGAGGAAAAGCATATATTGACTATTTGTTCGGCCGAAGGCACAGAATTTACTGCCTATATTGTTTCCCAACTATTAGCTACTGATGTGTTAGATGCAATCAAAAAACTTAGATCTATACAAAATAAAACAGGATTTATAAAAAGTATTGGACCACAACAAAGGTATGGCCTCAAGACTACTACCTACAAGTTTTCACAAGTATTTTATCATACTTTCTTCGAGAACTTATTAGAATACGAAGAAAAGATTGAACTTCATAGCAAAATTAGCGATATTCTAAAATTACAATTTCAAAATACCAATGATGAAGATTTGAAGAATCAAATTGCTCCTTATATTGCTGCACATAGTATGGAAAGCGGTGATTCTGAAACCGCAAACGAAATGCTGTATTATACAGCTAATTATAATAAAGAATTAGGTGGCGATACATTGCTTAATGATATTAAAAACACAATCAATACTATCGAGCCCAATGCTACTGATGTAATTGAATCTATCAATCAATTAGCAGAACTAAGCAATATATCATCTATTACACCAGAAGACGAAATCTCTAATTATAGCAATGATACCGAATTATTAGATTTTAATAATATTAGAAAATCAGTGGTAAATGATATTATAAAAAATCAATATCATATTGTGATTAGTAAATTAAATATGTATTTGCAGAATTATACCGAATATTTTAACGATAATGAAAAAATCCAACTTTACACAATTCTTTCTAAATCTTTTTTGGATATTAATAAATACCCAGAAGCTCTACAAAACCTAAAAATTGCTGAGAAGCTCTCAAACGAAAATATAGACAAAAATACGATAGCATATCTATACTGCACCTACGCTATTTATTATCTAAACAACAATGATTATGATAATGCACTAAACTATTTAGAAAAAAATGCCGAAATATCTTCATATTTAAGTGCAGATGCCAAAATTTTAACAAGTACTTTGATAGCCAAAGCATTTAAAAATACTTCTGATACTAAATATCTTAGCTTTAAAGAAGCTGCCTTAAAATTAAGTGATGAGCTTAATTATAGTAGCCTTAGCAAAGAAATTACAAAATATTAGAGAATTAATCATTATATTATATGAATTATTAAATGTAAGTATTATAAATGAAGAAATTGCCCGTATTATTAGAAGATAATTTAGAGATGTTGAGTACAATAACAAATGATGCTATTGCTATTCACCGCGATGGTAAGTTTATATATACCAACAAAAAATCAGAAGATTTTTTGGAAGCAGATTTAGAGAATCAACTAATAGGTAAAAAAATCATTTCCATAATTCACCCTATGTCTCTTCAAAGCGTATCAGAGAGAATCAAAGGATTAGAACAAGGTAAGACTCAAGAGCCAGCAATTTCAAAACTGATTACTCTAAAAGGTAATATTAGATATGCAGAAATAGCTGCAACACCTGTACTGTATCAAGACAAACCTTCTAATTTGTTGATAGCTAAAGATGTGGGCGCTATTATAAAGAAAAATGAAGAATTAGCGGATAGACAAGACTATCTCAAAGCTATAATTGGCTCTATACCTGATATAATATTTGTAATTAATAAAGATCTAAAATTTAAAGAAATATTTGTAAACAACGAAGAGTTGCTTCAATACCCAAAAGAAAAATTCCCGGGAGCCAGTCTAATTGATATGTTGCCTCCTAATATTTATATTGAGGCTTCTCGCAATATTAACGATGTATTTGCTAACGGTAAAATATCAATTACAAATTACAGTTTAGATTCTGCTGAGGGCAAAAAGTATTTTGAAATTAGAACTAACAAAAAAAACGAGAACGAAGTAGTATCAATTATTAGAAATATTACTAAAGAGACTGCCATAATTAAAGAATTAGAATATAAAGATAATTTACAAAAATTAATCACTGAGCTATCAACAGAATTTTTGAATATCAATATAGGTACTTTTGATAAAATTATTAAAAGCTCTTTAGCGAAATTAGGTAATTTTTTAGAATTAGACGATGTAAGCTATATAGAATATGATCTAGACAAAAAGCTTATTAAACCAAAATATAAATGGAGTATTAGTGAAAAGGGAGAGATAGAAGAGATGTATACCGATCTACCGATCGAGATATTTTCTAATTGGATAACTTCCCATTTCAGAGGAGCATATTATTTAATAGAAGATGTAGAAAACTCAAATATTGGAAAAGTTAGTGCCTTCTATTTTAAAAAATTAAAGATAAATTCACATTTATCAATTCCAATTTTCAAAGACTTAGAATGTATTGGTTTTATATGCTTCGAAAAAAGATATCAATCGCGTACATATTCAGAAAGTGAAATAGTATTACTTAACATATTTGCAAAACTAATAGGTAATTTATTTAGTAGAATCAATCATCTTAAATTATTAGAAAATAAGAATAATGAGTTAGAACGAATAAGGCTCAAAAATAAAAAATTAATAGAAGAGCTACAATCTGAGATAAATGATAGAATAAGAATAGATGAAGAATTAGCAATAAGCAAATCTCAATTAGAATTAACTATCCAAAACTCCCCTCTAATCTCAATTCAGTGGTATAATAGAGAGGGTAAAATCTTAATGTGGAACAATGCATCGCACAAAGTATTTGGTTTTTCTAAAGAAGAAGCCTTAGG
The DNA here is from genome assembly GCA_039810525.1 of Chlorobiota bacterium. GTDB lineage: Bacteria > Bacteroidota > Ignavibacteria > Kapaibacteriales > UBA2268 > JBDHXE01. The sequence continues at coordinate 10,711 of JBDHXE010000035.1, forward strand.
CAAAACTCTTAAAGATCTATTTATGAGCGAAGAGGAGCATTCCGAATATTTGAACTTATTATCAGAAATAGATAAGTCTGGGTTGCCTTATGGACCATACGAAATACCAATTAAGCGAAAAGATGGCTCCATAGGCTGGGTATTATCTACCACCTTTTCTGTGCCTGCAAGTGATAATGAAAAGATTTTTGTATGTATGGATACTGATATTACAGTACAAAAATTATTATATGAGCAATTAAATAATAGCCTATTGGAAAAAGATAAGTTTTTATCAATAGTAGCTCACGATTTGAAATCTCCGTTTTCTGGCTTTTTGGGTATGACCAAAATATTGGCGCATGAATTTAGTGATATGGATGCAAATGAAATTAAAGAAATATCAAGTAATTTATTCGAATCAGCAGAAAACTTATATATGTTGCTTGAGAACCTATTAGAATGGTCTCGAATACAACGCAATATGGTATCTATCAACAAAGAATGTATCAACCTAAAGGACTTAATTAATAATAATATTAATTTACAGAAATTAAAAATTGATCAGAAAAGTATTAATATAGAAAATACCATAATAGAAGATAAGTTCGTATTTGCAGATATGAATATGATAAATGCCATATTAAGAAATCTAATCTCAAATGCCCTGAAATTTACCAGATCTAATGGCAAAATAAAAATATATACATTAGAAGATGAAATTTATGATATAGTTGCTGTGGAAGATAATGGAATAGGTATCCCAAATGAAATAAATAAATCATTATTTACACTTACTAACAATGTCTCTAGAAAAGGCACAGATGGAGAGCCTAGCACTGGGCTCGGCCTTATCTTGTGCAAAGAATATACCGATCTTCATAATGGCCAGATATGGGTTAAAAGCATAGAAAATATTGGTAGTACATTCTATTTCTCCATACCAAAGAATCAAAACGGATAAAGTAAGTAAAATCTAGTACCTTCGTTACTAAATTCTACTGCTGGAGCTGGTATTTTGAAATAATTTAAAGATTGTCTAATCCAATTCCAAAATGGCACACCATCTGGTAATATTTTTACTAAATCATAATCTAAACCAATAATATATCTTGGGCTACCGAAAACATGCCCATCATAAACTTTACCTTTTGAATAATCTGGTTTAAAATTAGGATCGTTCATATCGCCCAAATTACGGACTGCTACGCCGAATGTAAGCTGAAGCCAAGACGGCCAATATGATTTGAGAGCCTTTGGTAACATATTATGCACATTAAACGACCAATAAAATGTATGAGATGAATAATCATCTACGAAAAAAGAATGTGGTACACGTTTTAATTCACCGTGCCAATCAGCTGGAAAATACATAAACTTTGGTGTAATATTTTGCAAATATGGTATATAATGCTGTAGCATAAAGAAAAGTGCGCCACCTACATTAGAATAAAAATCTGTTGGGCTAAAACCCCAATCAGCTGCAAATCCGTCCATAACTTCTACATAAGCAGTATAGAGCACACCAAGCGAAGGACCTAATAAAAACGAAGCATCATAACCAAACCCAGACCATAAAAACATTTCAGTAAAAAAATATGAACTAAGGTCAGCTCCATAAGTATGCCCAACTTTATCTATATAAAGAGCATAATCCCCATCTTCAATTATCCTAAATTCACCTGTCTCGCTCCATATACTGTTTTTTTGGACTATATGTTGCGCAGTCATATATGCCAAAGTAGCTCCAGCAAAAATAGCTAAATTAGTAGGCCTTATCTTAGTCTCACGATTTGGCATTATTCCTGTAAAAGTAGTTCTGTAATTATCCCCATACATAAATTCTTCTGGAGTCAAGGTAAGAGATGTATCTATATTTGTTAAACTATCTTTGTTGATAATATTAGTGTTTACAGAATTAGTAGAATCTTGCGAAAATGAATAAGCAGAAAAATTCACAATAAGAATTAAAATTATAATATATTTCATATATTCCTTTTTTGGTATAATATTTGCGGATATGCAAATATGTGTAAAATTAAACTTTTATTATAAAATATAGATTTTCACTGAATAAAAATATAAAGTTTTTATTTATTATTTACTAGAATTTTTCAATAATTATGTTCTCTAAATGATGGATGAAATGAGTAATGTTTTCAAAAATGCTAGATTAGAAAAAGGTCTTAGCATTAATAAGGTAAGTGAGGATACCAAAATCAGACTCAATATCTTAAAAGATATTGAAGAGGGTAATTATTCTTCTGTACCAGAAGTATATATGAAGTCATTCATCAAGACACTTTCTAATTATTACAAAATTAATATTAATGAAACAGAGAATTTAAAGGAAGCTAAATCAAAAGCCAATATTCCAAGCGAGATAAGCTCTACCCAAAAAGAAACTCCTAAGCAAACACCCAAAACTAATGAAGATAATATATATACTAAGCCAAAAGACCCAGCGATTGCTGAGCTTGCTGCAAGGTACAAAAAATCAAATTTTGAAAAGCCAAAAAAAATCAAAAAAGTAAATACTATATCTTTGTCTAATTATGTTATCTACGGTCTATTATTCGTAGCTATAATTGCTGCTATTGTAATTATTGTGATAGCACTGATTTATGATAAAGATGAAAAAAAGGATATAATAGCCAATCCTTCTAATAATGATACAGTTAGAATTGAAACCAAAAAGAACAATATTTTAACATATTTCCAGAATGGAGATTCACTTTCGTTAAAAGCTGTGGCCAAGGATACTGCATGGCTAAGATTGATAATAGATAATAATAAGTATGTGCAAGAGATTATGCGTCCGGGCGACAGCAAAGAATGGTTTGCTTACGAGCAATTTGTAATAGATGTGGGTAATTCTGGTGCTATTACTTTCTATAGAAATGGACAACAACTACCTATGTTTGGTAAGCCCGGTACTGTAGCTAAAAATATAAAGATTACTAAAGATAATGTAATTAGTATTCCTTCATTGCAGCCAGCGGATACTTCTAATATAATACAAAAGCCAAAAGTAAGAAAGAAAAAAGAAAATGAATTAAAAAACCCTCCTCCTATTATCGAATCGAATATACAAGAAGAGGATAATCTATTAAAAAAGCGAAAAGCTATTTAGTGAGTGTTATTAGATATTTCTTAATCTCTCCAGTCATCAAATCACTAGGAGATACTTCGCCAACTATTGAATTGCCATCTTGAGATATTGTCCCTATAAACCCATTGTTGTCTGAGTCAGAAATAAATCTTAAGATGAGATTTGGTTTATTATAAGTATAATACATAGTGCCACTTTGTGTAATAGTCTTGGTAGATGATGAGCCATTAGAATTTACTATAAGTGCATATAGTTGACCTGTAACTTTAGGACCATTGTCCGAATCCGCAAAATTGACTGTATAAAAAATAGAATCTTTGCCAACTACATTTATACCAGTCCAATTGCCAAGCAATTCTTTTTCAACTTTATCTACTGGTGGATTATTGCTAGTCGAATCATCGCTACACGATATAAGAATTAATGCAAATAGTAAAACAAATAAATACTTCATAAAATCTCCGAATAATTGATTAATGATAAAAACTCACTTTCATTTAAAATAGATATACCAAGATCTTGTGCTTTTTTAAATTTGGAGCCCGGATTAGCACCCACTACTACATAAGAAGTCTTTTTACTAATAGACGAAGTCTCTTTACCGCCTAAACTCTCTACTATTTCAGCAGCGTCGCTTCTTGTCAATTTACTTAATTCACCTGTAAAGACAAATGTTTTGCCATTCAATACTTTATCTATAGCCTTCACTTCATTTTTAATAGAAATAGGTTGTACTCCTAAATTGATTAGCCTATTTATGATCTCTATATTTTCATTATGTTTAAAAAATTGCTCTATTGAATAGGCAGTTTTAGACCCTATTTCTTCCAAAGCAATCAATTCATCATATTTCATATTGATTAAATCATAAATAGTATCTACAGCCTTTGCTAATATTTTGGCTCCACTCTGACCTACATATCTAATACCTAAGCCTAATATAAATCTATCTAGTGTTCTATTTTTGCTATTCTCTATTGCTGATAATAAATTATCAATAGATTTTTTACCTAAATTGTCGAGGTTATATAATTGCTCAGTTATAGAATGTAATTCATAAAGATCAGCTATATTTTTTACAAATCCTAAGGTAACAAATCTATCTATTAGCTTTTCGCCAAGACCTTCTATATTCATAGCGTCTCTACTTACGAAGTATTCTATCTTCTTTCGAATTTGGCAAGGGCAAGCACTATAAATGCAATATATGTTGGCTTCGTCTTCGTATCTCACCAAAGTAGAAATTTTATCGCACGGACAAATTGTGGGAGCAATATAAGGGGTAGAGTTGTTGTTGCGCAGCTCATATTTTACCTTAACTATTTTAGGAATTATTTCACCGCCTTTTTCTATTACTACTGTATCGTTGATACGAATATCCATTTCTTTGATAAAATCAAAATTATTTAACGTGGCTCTTTTGACAGTAGTACCAGCCAAAAGTACGGGCTCTAATTCGGCTACTGGAGTAATTACACCAGTCCTACCAACTTGTAATTTAATATCGTTTATAGTAGTTTCTGCTTGCTCTGGTTCGTACTTGTATGCGATAGCCCAGCGAGGGTATCGTGCTATAGTCCCTAACCTTTTCTGCTGATCTATAGAATTTACTTTGATTACAATACCATCTATTTGATAATCAAGACGAAAACGGTTATGCTGCCAATACTCTATAAATTGATGCAAATCACTAAGACTACTGCATATTTTATAATTATTGTTGACTGGAAATCCAAGATTAGCTAATAATTCCAAATTTTCTGAATGCTTATTGTTTATTTCTTTATCAAAAGTATCATAATAATATACAAATAAGCTCAAATCTCGCTTTGCTACTTGTTTAGAATCTAATAATTTCAAAGTTCCAGCAGTAGTATTTCTTGGATTGGCATACAATTTTTCGCCTCTTTCTTCGCGTTCATCATTTATTTTTTGAAAAGAGCTATTGTTTAGGAATACTTCTCCTCTAACTTCAAAATTATTAGGTAATTTGTTATTATCATCTAAATTTACAGATAAAGGCAATTTACGAATAGTTCTTAAATTAGCTGTAATATTATCTCCAGAGAGGCCATCGCCACGTGTAGCACCCAAATAAAATATACTATCTTGATAAATTAGACTAACTGCTACGCCATCTATTTTTAATTCGGCTACGAATTCAATATACTCATTAGGTAGTAATTTAATAATTCTTTTATAGAAATCTTCAATCTCTTGGTACGAATAAGTGTTGGTAAGCGAAAGCATTGGATTAATATGTAATACAGATTCAAATTCTTTGAGAGGTTGGCCACCTACTCTTTGAGTAGGCGAATCTGGTGTTATCAATGCAGGGTTAGAGTTTTCTAACTCTAATAATTCGCTAAAAAGTAGATCGTATTCTCTATCACTTATTGTGGGCTGTGCTAATACATAATATTGATAATCATAAGTATTGATTAGTTCTCTTAATTCAATTATCCTATCTTCTATCAATTTCATAAATATTCGAGTAATTTTAGTTATTTTTACAGAAACGGAAATACCAATAAACTATTATTTACTCAGGATAATATGGAAAACGAAATCAAAGTTAAAAGCACTAATATTAATTTATATTTTATAATTGCATCAATATTAATAATTATAGATCAAGCTACTAAAATATACTTCAAAGGGTTTAATCTTTTTGGTATTTCTCATCAGGGTTACGATTATGGGGCTCAAGTACAAGTAATTGGCACATTCCTCCAATGGACTTATATCGAGAATGCTGGTATGGCTTTTGGGATAGAGTTTGGTTGGGCTAAGGTATTTTTATCATTATTTTCAATAATAGCATCAGGGTATTTAGGATATATATTGTATAAGATTAAATTCAATTCGCTATTTGTTAGATTGGGCTTTACTCTTATATTTGCTGGTGCTGTGGGCAATTTGATAGATAGAGTATTCTACGGGATTTTTTATGGAGAAGCTCCATTGTTTTACGGCAAAGTAGTAGATTTCATACAAGTAGATATACCAGATATTCAATTTCTTAGATGGCAATATTTCCCTATATTTAATATAGCTGATTCTTGTGTAACAATAGGTGTAGTATTATTGATACTTTTTCATAATAAACTACCAAATTTCGATGAAATATTACCAAAGTTTAAAAGAGAATCTTCTAAAAAAATTTCTAACAATACTATTGAATAATAAAAATAGTTTTTCATACGATGAGGCCGTCTCATAAGTTAA
>JBDHXE010000036.1:0-16678 GCA_039810525.1 Chlorobiota bacterium
AAGAGCAAGTCAATTAAATAATTTCTTAATCAATCATTCATTAGAAAACGTAGAAATAGAAGTTGATGGTGGAATTAAAATAGATAATGTAGATTTAGCTATTAATAATGGAGCAAATATTATAGTAAGTGGGAGTGGAATATTTGATGGAAATATTGCTAAGAATATAATAGATATGAGAAACAAAGCAATTGAAACTCAATTAAAACTCAAATAATAATGTAATATGGTGAGCTATACCATTATCTAACAAATACTCATTGGCTATCGAATAATCTATATTCATTTTAAAAGGAATATCCCTCAAATTAGGTCTTATAGAAATACCACCACCCCAATAATTCATAGGGAATAACTGTGGTTCGCCAAGCTTTTCTCCATATACTGAGATCCCGCCGCGCAATGCAATCATTTCGTGAGGAGAAACTTCTAAACCTATTACTAAATCAGGAGAACTTACAAATTGATTAAATATCAAATCAGTAGCAAACAAAAGATATCTTGTTGCAGGCACATATATTGTTTCTTCCTTGCCAGTAATTGTAGATCTTGTTGTGAATTTATCATCATTCAAAGCATATTCAAAAGCTATTCCTGTTCGGATAGTGTATGGGATATCATCGCGAGTTTTTGCAGTATTATTCCAAAACATCATACCCGATACATTTTGAATACTAAGTCCGAAAGAAAATAAATCAAATACGTCAAACTTAGTCCCTAAATCTAATGATACACCAGAAGCAGATAGAGGAGATGACCCTAATGAACTACCCAAATATTTTATAGTAGCTCCCATACTCATAAATTCAATTTTATAAGCGCCAGCTACCGACAGAGAATATTGGAAATCGTCCATTGTACCCAAGGGATTACCCTTTACATCTCGAGCTATGAAAGAACCACCATAAAAACTATTAAACGATGCTCCTAATCCAAAAGACTGTGAAATTTGCTGAGCCCATGCCAATGAAGAATTAACTCTACCTAATCCTAATATTGATAAAGAAGAATTGACTAAGGGTGAATCGTCCAAATACCCAATACCAGCAGGGTTGTAAAATATTGCCGCTGGTTCGTTAGCAACCGCTGTATAAGCGCCAGCCATGCCTATAGCTCTTGCACCATTATTTCTTTGCAAGTAAGATGAAGAATATCCGCCACCATAACTTTGAGAATATAATTCTATTAAACTTAAAACTAAAAAAAGAATTAAATATAAAAAATAATTATTTATATATGTTTTGATAATACTCATTTAGATACTATAAATTTTTCAGCATTTTTGAACCCATTTCCTCTTAATACACAAATATAAATACCGTTTGGAAGATTAATATTAGATGTATATGCATCTTCATCTCTATAATGGTAACCCTCGTAAACTTTGATAACCTCTTTGCCCAGCATATTATATACAGTTATATTAATTTGTTTCTTTTTATCACTTACTTGGACTTTTACATTCAGTTCGTTGGCAGTAGTCCAAACTTGCAATATTCTATTGTTTGAATTAGAATCTACCTCAACAATTCTCTTTATAAGAATATTCGCAATTTCTGTGCCATTCTCATTTGTAATGTAAATAGAATTAGCAAATATTGGTGCTATAAAAAGCATATACAACAATATAAATTTAATTATTTTTTTCATTCAGGTCTATTTAAAAATTTATTTTTTAAGTTTTCTTTTTCCTTTTCATTTATCATAATTTCGTCAATTTTCTTTTTAATTTCAAATCCACCCATTTCAATCCCTAATTTTTTTGATATTTCATTTAATTTTTCAACGTCAGTAGGCAATGAAATAGAATTAAATTCTGATAAACTTTTACTCCTAATTTTCTTCTGCTCATTTACAATATTCATAGCAATTTCAATCTTTGCGGGTACTCTATTATGAGATTGGTTATCAATATTTTCGCTCAATTGACTTTCCGATTGTTTAGCTTTATTCTCATCCTGTACCTTTTTCACAATATCTAATAATGTTTTAGTCTTTTCCGTTCTTTCTAAATTCTCATTCATTGTCTGGCTTGTTGGTTTATTATCTAATTCAGCACTATCATTATTATCGTATTTAGAATAAACTTTCGCCAAATTTTTATTAATTGCTTTATTTGGAATATTAATATCGTTAATATTTGACTGTTTGTTAGTAGGTACTTTAATTTTTTTACTATTTATTATCTCTTCTATTCTTTGTTTCCTCCATCTCAAATATAAATATATTATCAATAATAAAAGAGCCAAGATTATATATATAACATATTCTACAATAGAGCTAAATATACTGTCTCCCGTATAATTAGCTTTGTTAGTATCTAATTGCTTTACTATATTGGTATCAATCTTGTTAGATTTAATGGAATCAACAGCTGTTTTTAGCCCCTTCAAACTGTCTATGAAATTCAACTTTTGGATATAAATCGAATCCAATGATTTATTCTCAGCTATATTAATATAATCCAGACTTTTGATTTTGCTATATTTTAAATATTTTTCTTTATACAAATTACTCTTAGCATAATTTTTTTGAAAATTATAAACCTCACTTAATCCAGCATAGATCTCATATAGATTAGTATCACCCACACTTTCTGCATAAGTAAGCAATTTAAATCCAGAATTTATGCATGAATCTTTTAACAATTCTAGGCCTAAAATCACAGGAGACTCCAAAGTTTGCTCCTTAGCTGCAGATAATAAATCTGAGTATGCAAGATCTTTTATCTTACTTTCTAAAGATATTAATGCAGTTCTATATTTATCTTCACCAATTGATAAACTATTCCATTGAAATATATCAATTATCAATGAATTAGAATAGGGAAGAGCTGTAATAGTATAGCCCCGCTTATCTAACAAACTTATTGAAATAATCGAATTATCGGAATTTGCAACAACTTTTACATTTGCAATTATTCCAACATAGTTTATCGAAGTATCTAATTTATTAAAAGATTCAGGTATTTGGATAGTTACTAATTTCTTATCTTCACTTAATTCAGAAATATATGATTTTGGTAAGTGAGCGAGATTAATACGTAAGCGATTTAGTGGATTGACATCAATTGATACTATATTGTTTTGAGCTAAAAGGTTACTATTTGATAATATAACAATAGTTATCAAATTTAAAAGAAACATTCCAGATAATATTTTTATTTTCTTACCCAAACATCTAAACAATCGAAAAAATTAATTTAATTGAAGTTCCTTTATTCAATTCTGAATTTATATACATTTTTCCGTTATTAAGTTCGATTACTTTGTATATATATTGCATTTCTATTAGAAATGGAAATGATAAATCAGAATTTTCTGAAAATTGTAAAAACAATAGCTCATCTTCAGATAATCCCACCCCGTTGTCAATAAATGTAATTATAGCTTGCTTTTTAGTACTCTTAGATAGATTAATTGATATACTACCAATATCATCATTCCTACTTGATAAAAACATTACTATACTGATGATAGCATGACCCAAATGCGTAGGGAAGCACTCAATAAAAATATTATTATCAGAAATATCCAAATCGAACACTATTCCCTCACGCTTTAATTGCGAGCCTATCATACCTAAATTGTCGATTAATAATTCGCTCAAATTAATTCTTACTTTTTGAATCTGTGTCGAATTATCTACATTTATTTTCTTGAAAAAATCATAAATCTCACTTAGCTTGGAGATCTGTTCATTAATTATATCGAATCTCTTTTTGCTATTATCTATACCACTCTCTATTAATTTAAAATTACTTTCCATGATCAAAATAGGCTGCTGTATCTCTATAATCATAGATTTCAATAATCCAGATATAGAAGCTAAATAAGAAGATTCTACCACTTGATTATTTAGTAATTGTAGCCTTTTATTCATATTCTGGATTTGAATATTACTCTCAATATTATCTACTGCAAATGATAAAAATTCAGGTAATTGAATTAATAAATTAATAGCTTCTGAAGACAAAGAATCTTTAGAATTAGGGGTTGATATTACCAAAATACCTTTATTTTGGTTGTTCAATTTGATAGGTATTATTATAAAGTATAAGTCCTTTTCGCTTGGAGAAATAGTTAGATCCTTAATATAAGAATAATCATCAGATTGCATCGCCCAATTGATAATACCCTCTTCTTCTAAATATCTAATTTTATCATTCAATAAAGTATTTATATTATCATTAGTATTATAGAGTAGATTTTGATTATCATAGATAAATAATTCAAAGTCATAAAAATCTAAAATTAAATTAAATATTACATCTAACTTTTCTTTTAATTCACCGAAAGTAATAGATGATACTAAATCTTTTAGATTAACTAAAAATTTATTTTCATCTATGTCAGTATTTGAGATTTTTGATTGCTGGTATCGTAAAAGAGAAATTTCTCGTTGAAGCATCTGTACAGACAATTCAAGAGTCTTAATATATTCCTTTTCGGGCTCAAAATTTGCAGAATCGTATTTTGTCTCCATATCTACAGCTCGCTAAATATACTTGCTTTATTATATTCGTCAATCATATCTTGTTTTAATGAAAAAAAAGCACTATCAGGCTCTAAAAAATCATGTTCGCTTAGCTCAGGGAATAATTCTACGGAAAGATAATACTCAATAGGTAATAGTTCATTAATCCATTTTTTATAACCTAAAAGTGTAGCAAACCATTCCGACAAAGATATAATAGCTGTAAGAGGCTCATCTATCTCATCAAAATTGATATGCTCTTCTGTGCTAGATCTAAGTTTTCTAAAACTAATATGATGTAATTTAATAGCTTTACTAATCTGATATGGTAAATTCCACTTATCAGATATCCACTCACCAATATCACTATGAGTACAACCCAATACCATTGTTTCGGCTTCTATTCTATTACACGTACCACTTTCGGTTAATTGTTTAATTTTTTTAAAATCATCAGCAAAATACTCTGCTATTATCAAAACACCCACATCATGCATTAATCCAGCTACGAAAGCCTCACCAGCAATTTTATAACCCAATCTTCTTGCTAAAAACCTTGAAGTAGAAGCACAAAATAAACCATAATACCAGAAAGATTTAATATCAAATATTGAGACAGAAATTTTTGAAAAAAATCTCTTAATTACTAAACTAAGTACAATTTCTTTAAGCGTATTGAAACCCATAATCACAATTGCTAGATCAATTGTAGATATTTTTTTTGAATATCCATAGAAAGGAGAATTAGCTACTCTTAATACTCTAGCAGTAAGCCCTTGGTCTTTTTCTATTAACTGAGCCAATTGATATGCACTCGTATTAGGACTGTCTATGGCAGACAATACTTCAGCAATTACATTTGGTATAGTGGGTAGATCCCTGATTGATTCAAGTTTTTTGGCAACTCGACTCTCAAACATATTGCAACTCAGCAAGTTTTATTTTCAACTCCGAAAGTACTTGTGAATGAATTTGACTTATTCTACTTTCAGATACGTTTAATACTTTCCCGATTTCCTTGAATGTAAGGTTCTCAAAATAATACAAAGTTAAAATTATTCTTTGATTTTCTTTAAGCTTCTGGATATAAGTAAAAATTATTTTTTTACGTTCTTTCTCATAAATATCATTTAAGAAATCACCACTATCATCTGGAATTTCCTCAATTAAATTATAAGTCTCATCATCTATAGTCATAGTATGAGCTGTTACATCATTGAGAGAAATTGCAGATTTGGCTAAAGCTGCTACTTCTACATATTCTTTAAATTTTTCGGGGGTTACATTAAGCTTCTGTCTTATCTCTTCGTGAGAAATATTACCTTCATTATTATTCTTAACAGAATCTAAAGCTTGTTGGAATTCATGAGCTTTCTTTCTTGCTCCCCTTGATAAGAAATCAATACGCCTTAACTCATCTTTGATAATACCCTTGATACGCTTGATTGCATAAGTCTCAAATTTGAAACCACGCGATGGCTCAAACTTTTCAATAGTATCATTTAGAGCTATCATACCTACAGACAAATAATCCTTATCTTCTAATATTGAGTTTACTGGTCTTGGCATATTACTTATTGCATATTTTACCAACCACGTGTATTTTAGCATTAATTGTTGTTTGATATTAATATCATAACTTGCTTGATACTCTTCCCATAAAGCTTCGATATCTTTTTGATTATCATTCATAAGTATTTATTGCAATAACTTATCAAAAATATAAAATATTTTTGAATTAATCCTTTATATTCTCAAATTCATTACCTAAAATTTCGTTTAAATAGTCATCACTTTCAGATTCATCATTATTTTGGCTACCTAAATTGCTGTCTATAAAGTCATCTTCCGAAATTTTATCACTTGTAACTTCTTCTAATTGCTTATTCTCTTTGTTTTTATTCCTACGCTCAAGCATTTCGCGTTCTATTGCTTCTAACTCTTCCATTTCTTGCTTTTGCCGTAACTTTTCTTCTTCATCTTTTCTTCTTTGCTCTTCTATCAATTGCTCATTCAAAATCTTAATCTTTTCCTCAGATAATACATAATAATAATATGCCATTGTAATCCCTACACTGATATATATAGTCGTAAATATAAAGAATACATAGAGTAAGGTCTTAAATAAATCAATTTCTAACCAAAAGTATATAAAAATAAAAGCAATTAGAGATATAAAAATTGTAGAATTAAAAAGAATCTTAAATGGCATTTTGATAATTGCATTAATTCTCTTTCTGGCTTCATTTAATTTTTTCTTTCGCTTTAAAGCTTTAGCTTTTTGCTCCTTTATTTTCTGTTGCTCTTCAGCTTTTGCTTCTTTGTCTATTTTTTCTTTCTTAGCCATTTGCTATTTCTTCATTTTAGTTAATTTAATCAAATTATCAGATACTGCTTTTATAGATTTAGTAATTTCATCATTTGGGTTAGTATTCGCAAATAGCTCTTGCCTTTGAATAGATATTCTAACAAGTCTATCATAAGGTACAAATCCCAATTGATTTAAAGTAAAACCCAAAAATTTTTCAGTAGCAGAATTTAATTTATGAGATACATCATCAGCATCTTCTATATCAATTACATTATTTATTAGTAAATATAACTTCTCTCTTTTAATAAATTTCAATAAAATCTTAATTAAACCATAAGCATCAACCAGAGATGTTGGTTCATCAGTTATCATCACCACAGTATAATCTGATATTTTGCTACATTGTATTAATTGCTCCGAAGCTCCAGCAGGTGTATCAAAAATCACAAAATCATAATTGGTATCTATCAATAAATCTTTATAAATATCCAATATTGGTGTAGGAATAGATTTAGAATAATTCCCAGAAGCTGCCGAATCTGCTAATAAGTCCAAATTATCACCTATTTTTGAAATAGCATTCAATATAGGCAAATTATTTCTATACACATCAATTAATCTTATATGAGGCTCTACCCCAAATATCAGATGCTGATTAGGGAAAAATGAATCAGCATCCCAAACAATAGTTTTGAAACCCTGCTTCGATAAAGTATAAGCTAGATTAGAAGTAATTACACTTTTACCTACACCACCTTTACCGCTACATACAGTAATGGAAATTGGCATTTTTTCAAAATCATTATTTAATCTATGACTCATTTTACTAAATAACTATCAGGAATTAATATTTTACTTAAATACGATCTCGATGCAAGCTCAATATCTTGCGGTATATTTTGTCCGGTAGTAATATATACCAAAGGTAAATTGATAGTAGATAGTATCCCAATCAATGGTGCTATAGATTCAACTTCATCAGCTTTGGTTAATATTAGCCCATTAAGTGATAATTTTAAAAAATATTTTAGAATAAATTTGAAATTATTAGTAGAGCTCGTAGCAGAATGCACCAATAATATATTATCAGCCTTTGATGCTTTTACTAATTCACTTAAATCATCAAAACTTTCTTTCACCTTTGGATTAATACCAACAGTATCAATAAAAATATAGTCGTAATTAGAGTCTTTACTCAATATACCTCTTAATTCATTAGCAGAATATACAGTGATATATGGAATGCCAGCAATTGAAGAAAGAGTCTGCAACTGCTCACTACCGCCTACCTTGTAAGTATCAGCCGAAATAATCAATACATTTGCATTAAAAGAAATTTTACTCATCAAAGCCATTTTTACCAAAGTTGTAGTTTTACCACTGCCAGTAGCGCCTACTAGTATAGTAACATTTTGTTTATTGCTCTTTTTGATGCCATCTTTTAGTGGAATATCTGCCAAAATAATTTTTTTAGCTTCATTTACTAATTCACTTAAAGAATTAAATTTATTATAGTTATACAACATAGATGTAATTTTGAGAGCAAATTCATCATCAAATTCAATTTTTCTTAATATTTTATAAAATTCAGAATAAATGCCTCCTAAACTACCGCTATACTTATATTTTACATACTCATTTAACTCATTGATTTTTTCATTTAAAGTCTCAAAATAATTCTGGAATTTGTCATTAGTTCTATCGCCAAATATAGCCTGTTGTAATAATTTAGATGGAGTATCATCAGCAGTCTTCTTCTGTATAATAGGCTTAGCAGAAGATACATTTTTCTTATGAACTACCATTTCGTCTAGCCCAGCTACAATTTCATAGCTTTCTTTTCCAGTCTTAGGGTCTACAACCATTCTATTAGATAAGATAATTGCCTCATCTCCTAATTCTTCAAGGATTCGTTGCTTACCTTCTTTTAAATTATTTGCAAAAAACTTCTTAATTTTCATAATATCTACTAATTATCCATCAATTATTAAGAAAAAAGTGTGCCATGAGACAAAATTAATAACTTTTATTACAAATTATCAATTATTTCATTTCATTTTTTTTGCTTACTTTTGAACTTTAATATTTGATTAAAAAAATTAAATAAATGGAAAAATTCGAATTTTCAGATTTGGTTTTTGAAAATAAAAAGAAATCATTTCAAGAATATCAAGTAATTACAAAAGAAATCAAACGAGATATAATCAAAAGTCTAATGCTTGCCAAAAGTGGTCATAGTGGTGGTTCGCTTGGCATATCAGAAATTATGACTGTACTTTATTTTGGGGGATTTATGAAATACAAACCTAATGATCCGCATTGGAGCGAAAGAGATAGATTTGTATTAAGCGCTGGGCATTTGGCTCCCGTATTATACTCTACACTTGCTCGTGCTAATTTTTTCCCAACATCAGAATTGGCTACCCTTAGAAAATATAATAGCCGTTTGCAAGGGCACCCCGGGTTTGATATGAAATTGCCCGGTATTGAGACATCTACTGGTTCATTAGGTCAAGGAGTATCAATTGCAGTTGGAATGGCAATCAGTGATAAGATAATAGACAAAAATAATAGAAAGGTATTCTGCTTAACTGGCGATGGTGAATTACAAGAAGGTACTACATGGGAAGCTGCTATGTCAGCAGGCTCATTTAAATTAAGTAATCTATGCTGGATAGTAGATAATAATGATTGTCAAATTGATGGCAGAGTAAAAGATGTAATGAGTGTCTATCCTATTAAAGAGAAATTCCAATCCTTCAATTTTGATACTATAGAAATAGATGGGCACAATTATTCTGATATCGAGAAAGCCCTTCAATTTTTCTTAGATAATAGTAACAAAAAAACTAGTAAACCTACTTGTGTTATAGCTAAGACATATATGGGAAATGGAATCTCTTTTATGCAAGACCAATATAAATGGCATGGGAATCCTCCTAATTATGAACAAGCAATTAAAGCACTTGCGGAGTTAGATTAATGCTTAAAAATATTATGATTATATTATTCGCACTTTTAGTTTTTTCATGTAACGAAAAAACTAAAAATGAACCAATAATAGACCATAAGATAGAAAACTTAAAAGCTAAAGAAAATACAACAAATGAATCTAATAAATTAAAAACTGAAGAGCAAAAATATATTCAAAATTTAGAGAAGAAAAAAAATAAAAAATTAGATTATTCTAATAATCTTACTTCCGATGAACTAATAGAATTATTGCCTAATAGAATAGATGGTTTTGAGACACTACCTAATTCATCAGGTGTGCAGGAAAATGATGATGGTAGCTTGTTTACTTTCGCTAAAGCACAATTCCAAAATGAAAATAAGCAAAATATTATTATAGATATTTTTGATTATGGTATAAAAGGCTCAATTCCTAACAAAGATAATTATACCAAACCTCCAAAAGATTTAGATTCGCCTACTATCAAATACAAAGATGAATTTTCTACTGGATTCTATACTATAGATAAACACTTAGATTATGGTAGATTAGAAGTTTTAATCAAAAATAGATTTGTAGTAGTAGTTAGATTAAACAAAAACATTGACAATGAAAAACTATTAATAGAAATTTTAAGAAAAGTAAAATTGTCGAAATTAAAAAATATCAAATAAGATGAAAAATATTCAAGATTATAAATCAATATCACTAAAAACTACAAGACATGGCTTCGGAGAAGCATTAGCTGAATTAGGTGAAGAATTGAACAATCTAGTAGTTGTTGGTGCTGATGTTACTGGATCTGTAATGACTTCTTTTTTTAGAGATAAATTTCCAGAAAGATTTGTTTCTATTGGTATAGCAGAGCAAAATGCCACTACTGTTGCTACTGGATTAGCCCTGTCGCGCAAAATTGCAGTATTCTCTACTTATAGTGTATTTGCTGCATTTCGCAATGCGGATCAGTTACGAATATCTGTATGCTACAATGAAGCTAATGTAAAGATAGGTGGGGGTCATTCAGGCATTACTGTGGGTCCAGACGGTGCTACCCATCAGTCATTAGAAGAAGTATCATTTTTAAGAGCTTTGCCTAATCTTACATTAGTAGTACCTGCTGATTATAATCAAACTAAATTAGCTACCAAAGCTATTTGTAAAATGTATGGTCCAGCATTCATCAGATTTGGACGTCCAGCCATACCAGAGTTTACATCAATTGAAGATAATTTTGTAATTGGCAAAGCTGATATATTAGCCGATGGCAATGACGTAGCTCTAATTGCTAATGGGCTTATGGTATGGCAAGCTATCCTAGCTGCACAAGAATTAGATAAAATTGGTATCAAAGCAAGAGTTATTAATTTGCATACAATCAAGCCAATCGATGTAGAAGCTATTGTAAATGCTGCAAAGGACTGTGGATGTATTGTTACTGCCGAAGAGCACCAAGTACACGGTGGATTAGGTGGAGCTGTAGCAGAAGTTACTTCCAAAAACTTGCCCGTGCCTATTGAATTTGTAGGTATGCCTGATCGATTTGGAGGTAGCGGCGAACCAGAAGAATTATTAGAAAAATTTGGTTTAACTTGGCATACTATATTTGCCTCCGCCATTCAAGCTATTGAAAGAAAAAATAAAAATATTGCTTCATATAATAAAGTAAGCGATATTAAATACCAAAATAATTTTAAAATTGTTTAGATGGAACAGAATCAGATAGAGTCAAAGCCAAAAAGAAAAAGAATAGCAAAAAAAACAGAAGTTTTTAAATATACTCTCAATAAACATAATAATATTGAAATCGATTTACCTATTGTTCAAGAAATAAGTAAGTTAGCACAAGATTTTGGTGTTAAAATTTACTTAGTAGGCGGTTTTGTTAGAGATAGGATATTAGGTAGAATAGTTAAAGATATTGATTTTACAGTAGTTGGAGATTCTATCAAATTTGCAGAATTTATTGGTGCTAAATTTAAAAAAAATCCTATTATTTACGAAAGATTCAAAACAGCACTTATCGTAATTGATGATATTAATTTAGAATTTGTAGGTACTCGCAAAGAGATTTATGAGAATCACTCACGTAAACCTATAGTTTCAGACGGTACATTAGAAGATGATATCAAAAGACGTGATTTTACAGTTAATTCACTTGCTATTTCCCTTAATAAAGATGATTATGGACAAATAATTGATTTATTCGGCGGCTATCAAGATATTATCAATAAGGTATTAAAGACTCCACTTGAGCCGGGGATTACGTTCTCGGACGATCCGCTTAGGATGTTGCGAGCCGCTAGATTTGCATCTCAACTTAATTTCGAGATCGAAGAAAATACATATAATAAACTAAGAGAAATGTCCGATAGAATACAAATAATATCTCAAGAGCGTATTTCAGAAGAATTTCTTAAAATTATTGATTCCGACAACCCAGCAAAAGGATTAAATATATTGCATCAGACAGGTTTGTTGAAATGGATTTTCCCCGAACTTGATAATTTAGCTGGTGTTGAACTCGTAGAAGATAAAAATAAAGTATTTGCTCACAAAGACGTTTTCAGACATTCAGTCAAAGTATTAGAGAATATTATACCAAATACTAAAAATAGATGGCTTAGATTTGTAGCTTTGACTCACGATATTGCTAAACCTAAAACAAAAAGATTTGTAAATGGTATAGGCTGGACATTCCATGGCCATGAAGATCTGGGCGCCAAATGGATGAATAAAATATTCCGTAGAATGCGATTCCCTATGGATTATTTAGGATACGTAGAGAAGTTAATTAGACTACACCAGCGTCCGATGCAATTAGTAGATGAAGAAGTAACCGATTCTGCTATACGTAGGTTAGCCTTCCAAGCAGGAGATGCCTTAGAAGACTTATTTACTTTGGTAAGAGCAGATATTACTACCAAAAATCCTAATCTATCTGAGCAATTTAAAAATAATTATGAAAAAGTATTCCAAAAAGTAATTGAAGTACAAGAGAAAGATAAACTAAGAGAGTTTCAATCGCCAGTAAGAGGTGAAGAAATTATGGAATTATGCAATATACCTCCATCACGAATGGTAGGCTATATTAAAGAACAAATCGAAGAAGCCATATTAGACGGTATTATACCCAATGATTACGTCATAGCCAAAGAATATTTTCTACAGAATAAAGACCGCTGGTTAGTAGAATCTACCGAGAAAAAATAAATTAATAAACTAAAAGTTTTCAAATTATAAAAGGCACTCTAACAAATATGAGCAACATATTTAGTCAGTATAATAATTTTTCTAAAAATCGTCTAACTACTCTTTGAATTATTTGTAATATGATAGTTCCAACATTTTTCAAATAAAACCGTATTTTATGTATTGTAAATTAGAATCATTATGGCAAGTAAAAAAGATAAAGTAATTGAAGAATTATATAAAATTTGTAAACTCAAAAATGACTTTGTTTTTCACAATGATATAGTAAAAGAGGTCTGTAAGAAAATTGGATTTGGTAATCCGTTTGATGTTACTAAGCTTGATAATACATTAAAGCTACCTGATATATTAATTAAAAATGACTTAGCTATAATACACTTAGGAAGTGGTATGCATAAATTTATTAAAGGGATTAATAAAGTTTATCATAATTTTGAACCTATACAAAAATCAATAGATTGGAATTATAAAAAAAAGTTTACTTAATCAATATAATTCAAGTGAAAGCAATATTTTATCCGTTGCAAATAATCAAAGAATTTTACATCACTTTCTTTTTGGAAAAGATACAGAATTAGACGATATTGATGTACTCAAAAGACCAAAAACTTATTTTCCTCACAGAACAAAAGCATCATTTAAATATAATTTCGGTAAAGAAATTGAACTTGAATTAGCTAATATTCAAATCGAGGTTGACCTTACTATTGAATTTCAAGGTATTATTGGTGTTTTTGAAGCAAAGAATGGAAAACCTAATAATTTTTCAATTTATCAATTATACCACCCTTATTGTATTATTATAATGCAAATCAACAAGAAAACATTAAAGGTAAAATAAAAAAAATATTTTGTGTTTATGTTGTAAGAGAGCAATTAAAATCAGGTGATATTTTGAAGCTTTGGGCTTATACTTTTACTGAACCATTTGATATAACCTCTATAAAGTATGTAAAATCTGCTTCATATAAATTAATTAATAATAATTAAATGAATATGATAGCTGAACTAAGAAATAAAGTCTTCAATCAAGATGTTATAAAAATATTGAGAAGTATTCCAGATAATTCATTAGATATGATATATGGTGATCCAGATTATAATGTAGGTATTAATTATGCAGGTATAAATTATACTCAAAAGTGGAATGATTATATTGACTGGTATATTGAACTTGCAAGAGAATGTATAAGGGTACTAAAACCAACTGGTAGTTTGTTTATGATGAATTACCCAAAACAAAACGCCAATTTGAGAGTAAAGTATTTAGATGATAATGCGTATGATGTACAAGATTATGTTTGGATATATAATACCAATGTTGGTCATAGCCCAAGAAGGTTTACAACTGCTCATAGGAGTATTCTACATGCTACTAAAAGTAAAAACAATAAATTTTATAAAGATAATGTAGCAGTACCATATCAAAACCCTACTGATAAAAGAATTCAAGGACGAATTGCTGCCGGTCATTTAGGACGTATGCCCTATAATTGATTCTATTTTGATTTGGTAAAAAATGTTAGTAAGGATAAAAAATTTCATTCTTGTCAAATACCATTGAGATTAGTTGAAATGCTTATAAAATCTTGCACACAAGAAGAAGATGATGTGTTTATTTTGTTTGAGGGAAGTGGTAGTGAGTTGATTCTATGTAAGGAATTGAACCGCAATTTTATAAGTTGTGAATTACACCCTGAGTATTTTAAAATGATACAAGATAGATTACAAAATAATGGTAATATATCTGAAGAATATAGACTTGAATTTATCCAAAAAAAGAATTACATTGATAATAAAAATAACCAAACAAAATTATTAGACTTATTTTAACAAAAAATTGTATATTAACATATATTAATTATGAGTTAAAAATGATTGATTATGATTGGAAAAATGAAATCCATCAATGGGTAGAAAATAATAATAAAGCTAAACCATATCTAAATAATTTAGTTGTATTTTTTGAAAAAGCATTCGTAAATACATCATTTCCAGATAAAGTATTTTTTGGCACAAATAATTATAGTATATCATTATTAAGTGGTGGTGTTTATTTTGCTGCTTATAGAAAGTTAGGAGATATCTGGTTATTATTAGATAAGTATGTAGATGATATTCCTAAATTAGACTGCTCAATAGCACTATGCACAAAAAAATTTCACAAACCTCTTTACTGGCTCAATTCAAGTGATCTCAATAATTTACAAATACTTACTAATAGAGAAGATATTTGGAGTAGTTTTAAAGTAGCTACTGAAAGAATTTATGAGAATAAATCAATTACAGCTTATAAAGAAAGTACTGCTAAGTACAAAATATCACTGATAAGTTTTTATCCTAAACACAATCAAACCCTTAATACAAAATCAGTTAAGGAAATAGAAAGTGAATTATACGAGAAAGTTAAAAAAGTAAAAAGACTATCAGAAAATCAAATACAAGATAAATTGCCCAATAAAGGTTACAAACCAGCTACCAAAATTGTAAATCAAACTGTTTATGATAGAAATACCTATGTAATTGCAAAAGTTCTAAATAGAGCAAATGGTATCTGCGAACATTGCAAAAGAGAAGCCCCTTTCCTCAGAGATAACGACAACTCACCGTATTTAGAAGTTCATCATAAAATACCATTAGCAGAAGGAGGAAATGATACTGTTGATAACGCAATAGCACTTTGCCCTAATTGCCATAGACATGCTCATTACGGTGAATCTACTTATAATATTTTGAAACTAAAATAAACTAATTATTATATTTGAAAAAATATCAAAAATCTTACACTACAAAATAGCTAAAAAATATCAAATGTTTTTAAAAAACATTTGGTAGTTATAAAATAAATGCTTAAATTGTAAAAGTTGAAAATGAGAATAAATATAATGTTTAATTTAATTGCAAATATATCTCTAATATCTCTACTTCGATACTTCGACTAGGACATCAAAATCATATTTTTATTGTAATAAATCAAAACAAGTACTTAACTACTTAAGGAGTGCTCGCGGTCCAACAGTGTTATAAATACGAAGTTCGAAACTAAACATGGGAGTATTTATATTAGAGTATTTTTTTAAATAATTAATGGATATACTAAAATGAAAAAGAGTTATTATTTTGTTTTTATTGCTTTCTTTTTTTTCTCATACGACTTGTTTGCTGGTTGTCCAACACCTTTAAGTTGGGATTTTCCCGGTGTTCCGTATATAGGAGAGAACTCTCGTACAATACCTCTCTCATTAAACCCACTTTGTATTTTACATTATAAGTATTGCTATAGAACAACGCCATTATTCTGCGATTTTGCAATAACAGAAGTTAGTTTAGAAGGTGATTGTGAGCAATTTAAAAATATAGATACATTAATAAAATATGCTTCTCGTGACTTAATTGCTAATGAAAATCCATGGCAAAAAGAGGAAATACCAGAATGTCCTAAATATACTCGATTTTATTACCGACAATCAACTGCAGCATGCTTTACAGACTTTTATTGGGATCCAGTAACTTTACAGTGGACATCTATTCCTTGTGATGCGGATGGTCTTGAAAGATGATGTTGGACTACTTATAGATATTGTTGGGAATGGATTAATAACATAAAAACTTTAAATGAATTAACTACTGGTAGTAATTTCGGAGGACCACCGTGCCCAGCAAAATTACCTTGGGGTGTTCAATGCAATCAAAAATGCCAATAATTTTAAATAAAAACCTTATCTTTT